>JAEENF010000073.1 GCA_016283605.1 Prevotella sp. | reverse complement strand
ATCCGATCATACCGAGCACAGTACCGAACAGAGCGGTCAGGGTACCCAGAGATACGATGGTAGCAACCATTGGCATGTTCATCTGAAGGGTAGGCATCTCCAGCTGAGTAGCCTCCTCGTGAGCCTGAGAGATCTTAGCGATCTTAGCGGCCTTCTTCAGTGTGTCGTCGGTCTCAACAGTCTGATACATGTTGATAGAAGCCATAACGACGTTACCTACTGTACCCTGCATCTTGTTGCAGAGCTCCTTAGCCTTATTGAAGTCCTGAGCCTTGATGGCGTTCTTAACCTCAGCGGTGAACTTAGCCAGGTTCATCTTACCAGAAGCGGTCTTGATTGCGAAGAAGCGCTCGATACCGAGGCAGATAACGGTGAAGAGAAGTGTCAGGATCAAACCTACAACGAAACCTCCCTTATACACTGTACCAAGCAGGTTTGCGGGGTGACCAGTGCGGTCGCCACCAACGAAGTTGTCGGGGTTACCCATAACGAAGTACCATACACCATAACCTGCAAGAGCGCAAATCACGAGGATAATCCATGCAGCTTTAACACCTTGGAAGCCCGATTTTTTAGCTGGGGCTGCAGCCTTTGTTGTTGTTGCCATAATTGTAATGATTTTAATTTTTTTTAGTTATTTAAAAATTGAGTTTGTAAATAATCGTTTTTGTTTAGACCGGACAAAGATAGCAAATTTCGGCGGACTTCCGCACGAATTAATATCTTTTAACGCGAAATTTCCATTTATTGTAGTTTTGCGACGGCATCCTTGATGCGTTTCATCGCTTCTACGATGTTTTCGTCACTTGTTGCATAACTCATTCTGAAGCACTCAGGATCGCCGAAAGCGTCGCCGCCGACGGTGGCCACATGTCCTTTTTCGAGCAGATACATGGCGAAGTCGGTCGAGGTGTTGATAGTCCGCTCGCCGTCGCTCTTGCCGAACAGGCTGCTGCACTTCGGGAACAGGTAGAAAGCACCCTCGGGCACGTTCACCTCCAGACCCGGGATGTCCTTGGCGAGTTTCACGATGAGGTCGCGACGGCGCTCAAAGGCCTGACGCATCTCCTCGACGCACTCCTGACTGCTGATATAGGCGAACTCTGCGGCCTTCTGGCTCACGGAGCACGGTCCGCTGGTATACTGGCCCTGCAGTTTGTTGCAGCCCTTCACGATCCATTCGGGTGCAGCGATGTATCCGATACGCCAACCCGTCATCGCGTAGGCCTTCGACACACCGTTGACGATGATCGAACGTTCCTTCATGCCCGGGAACTGGGCGATCGACTCGTGTTTGCCCACGTAGTTGATATGCTCGTAGATCTCATCGGCCAGCACAAAGAGGTCTTCATGCTTCAGGATCACCTCAGCCAGAGCCTGCAGTTCTTCCTTGTTATAGACGCTGCCCGTAGGATTGCTGGGCGAGCAGAGGATGATCATACGGGTCTTCGGCGTGATGGCGGCCTCCAGCTGCTCGGGGGTCATCTTGAAGTTTTGGTCGAAGCCAGCCTCTACGATCACGGGCTTACCGCCTGCCAACAGCACCATCTGGGGATAACTTACCCAGTAGGGCGCAGGGATGATCACCTCCTCACCGTCGTTCACCAGTGCCATCACCGTGTTGCACACACTCTGCTTGGCACCGTTGGAGACCAGGATCTCGGCTGGTGTGTAGCGCAGGTGGTTCTCTCTTTCGAGCTTACGGCAGATGGCCTGACGGAGGTCGGGATAGCCAGGTACGGGCGAGTACTTGGAGAAGTTCTCGTCGACAGCTCGCTTGGCTGCTTCCTTAATGTGATCGGGAGTGTTGAAGTCAGGTTCACCGACGCTCATGTTAATCACATCGATACCTTGCGCCTTCATCTCAGCGCTTTTCTGCGACATAGCCAGCGTGGCAGAAGGTGCCAGACGCTGCAGACGGTTTGATAATTGTGCCATTATTTTTAATAATTTGCTGCAAAAGTACTAATTTTTAGTGAAAAGCGAAGAGTGAAAAGTGAATAATTTGCTACCGCTCCCCCTTTTTTTTATCTTTTTCACACTTCTCCCTTTACTATTCACCATTCACTATTCACTTTTCACTTCAAATGAAGGATATGTCCCATCCTGTTTTTTTTCGTCTCCAGATAGCGGAGGTTATAGGGATTGGGCGTCACTTCGATGGGTACGTTCTCGATGATCTCGAGTCCGTAGGCCTCCAGACCCACGCGTTTTACGGGATTGTTCGTCAGCAGACGCATCTTGTGGATACCCAGATGTCGCAGCATCTGTGCACCGCAGCCATAGTCGCGCTCGTCGGGCTTGAAGCCCAGGTGCACGTTGGCATCGACGGTGTCCAGACCCTCTTCCTGCAACTTATAGGCGGCGATCTTGTTCATCAGTCCGATGCCGCGGCCCTCCTGTTGCATATAGATCACCACACCCTTGCCTTCCTTTTCGATGGCCTGCATGGCCTTATGGAGCTGTTCGCCGCAGTCGCAACGCTTCGACCCGAGGATGTCGCCCGTCATGCATGAGGAGTGCACGCGTACCAATATGGGCTCGTCTTCCTTCCACTCGCCCTTGATCAGCGCCAGGTGCTCCAGTCCGTTGCTCTTCTGGCGGAAGGGGATCAGCCGGAAGTGTCCGTAGTCGGTAGGCATGTCCACCTCTTCGCCCACCTCGATGAGCGACTCCTTCTTCAGACGGTAGGCGATCATGTCCTTGATGCTGATGACCTTCAGGTCCCATTCCTTCGCCATCTCCATCAGCTGTGGCAGACGGGCCATCGTACCGTCTTCGTTCATGATCTCCATCAGTGCGCCGGCAGGGTAGAGGCCTGCCATGTGACAGAGGTCGATGGCGGCTTCGGTGTGTCCGCTACGGCGCAGCACACCGTTGTCCTGGGCGTACAGGGGGTTGACGTGTCCCGGCCGGCCGAAGGTCTGCGGCGTCGACGTGGGGTCGGCGAGGGCCTTGATGGTCTCCGCGCGGTCGTGGGCCGAGACTCCTGTGGCGCAACCGTCCAGTTTGTCGACGGTCACGGTGAAGGGTGTTCCCAGTACGGAGGTGTTGTCCTGAACCTGATGGGGCAGGTCCAGTTCCTTACAGCGTTCTATGGTGATGGGTGCGCAGAGCACGCCACGGGCATATTTCAGCATGAAGTTCACCTTTTCGGCCGTGATCTTCTCGGCGGCGATGATCAGGTCGCCTTCGTTCTCGCGGTCCTCGTCGTCGACGACAATCACGAATTTGCCGGCCTTGAAGTCCTCTACGGCTTCATCGATAGTATTGAGTCTTAGTTCTTCCATTTTTCCTTATACCTTATTATTATATATATGGGCGATGATTCTGTCGCTTGTGTGTCTGACGGTTCGCAGGTCGTGATACAGGCGCAGGCGGAACCTGATCATGCGGATGTACATGATGATGCCGACGGGCAGCAGCAGACCCGTGATGATGTTCAGCCACTTTCTGCGGAACGGACGGGTATGGGCGTCGGGCGATATCACGGGATAGTTGTTCAACTCGGCCAGGATGATCTTGTCCGTCGAGTAGCTCAGGTCGTCGATGACGGCTTCCAGCTTGTCGTTGATCTCCTCAATGCGCTGGTCGTCGCCGGCACGGAAGAACACCTTGATCGGGTTGGGCCAGTGCAACAGCTTGTGACTCTTCGAATACTGGTAGATCTCGCTGTTGATGGTCTCCAGGGCCTTGGCGTCCTCCGGATACTTCGGGTCTTCGATGATGACTTCCTTGCGGTAGATGTTCCGCTTGGGCCGGATGCCGAAGACCTTCATCATGAAGTTCTTGTAGAGGTCGATGTTGAATACCGTCGAGTCGTTGTTGGCCTTATAGGTGAAGAAGGCCGCCACGGGGGTGAGCACCACCGTGGAGATACACATGCCGAACCACACGGTCCACTCGTCTTCTCGGGCCATGCGGTAGCCGGTATTGTCGAAGATGTAATAGACGATGAACACCAGTACGCTGATGATGACAGGCACACCCAGACCGCCCTTCCGGATGATGGCGCCCAGCGGGGCTCCGATGAAGAAGAAGATGATACACGTCAGCGAGAGTGTGAACTTCTTGATGGCCTCCGTCCGGTGGTTACGGTAGTTGCGGTGCAGCGCCTTGGCATAGTCGGCTTTGAACTCCATGTCCGTCGCCGCCATCTGCATCGCGTTCAGGGCATTGCGCACGGCAGCCTGTTTCTCGCTCTTGTTTAGATGGCTGTACAGCGTGTCGTAGTTCATCTTCGCCGAGGCTGCTTCCTTCAGCACCTTGAGCGAGTCTTTCTTCTCCAGATGCGGCCGGCGGTAGGTATATCTCAGGGCCTCGTTGTAGAAGGCGTGACCCACCGAGTCGTTGAACTCCTTGATCGAATCCAGGTCGTGCAGCAGCTTGTCCAGACTCTTGGCACGGGCGTCGCCGGCGATATCGTTGACGTCGGCCAGATTGAACTCGCCGTCGAAGTCCAGCACGATCTTTTTCGACGAGAAGGTCTCACGGCGATAGGGCACCGAGGCACTGTTGGCGAGGTCCTGCGAACGCATGTTTTCGAACCACTCGCCGCTATAGAGCGTCAGCAACAGGTGTTTCTTCTCGGCCGTCGACTGCATCATACCAGAGTCGGCCAGGATGATGGCGGCGTCTTCGTAGCTGCCTGTCATACGGTAGATCATGATACCGTAGAGCATACCCGTATTCAGGTCTTTCTTCTGCACGTAGATGTTCGAGCCGGGGATGCCGTCGTAGAAACGGCCCTCGGGGATTTCCAGCTCGGGGCTCTTCTGCTTCATCGAGAGCAGCAGCTGGTAGAAACTTTGGTTGGCCTTCGGACCCACCACGTCCTGAAAGTAGAACGAGACGCCTGTCATCAGTACCGAGATGACGATCAGCGAGCGGAAGGTCTGCATCAGCGAGATACCTGCGGCCTTGATAGCCGTGAGCTCGCTGCTCTCACCCAGGTTACCGAAGGCGATGAGCGACGACAGCAGGATAGCCAGTGGGAAGGCCTGGGGCATGAGCATCAGACCCATGTACCAGAAGAACTGGGCCATGACGTCGATCGTCAGTCCCTTTCCGATGAGGTCGTCGACGTATCGCCACAGGAACTGCATCATCAGCACGAACTGGCAGATGAAGAAGGTTCCTATGAAAAGCAGGGCGAACTGCTTGACGATGAATATGTCTAATTTCTTGATCCGGAACATAATCAGCGTGCAAAGGTACAAAAAAATAGTGAAGAGTGAAGAGTGAAGAGTGAAGAATTTGCTTCCGCCTTGATATTATTTAACTATTCACTCTTCTTGTGCGCAGCTGATTCTTCGCTCTTCACTCTCTTAAAGACCGCTGGCGCGATGGAGACGGTCGAGGTTGCTCTCCCAGAGGATTTTCAGTCCGTCGGCATCGTCATCGTCGGCGAAGTCCGTGATCAACAGGTTCAGATGTCCCGTCAGGTCGCTCTTCCCGATGCGTATCTCCCAGTAGTCGGCATCCTCGTCGTCGCTGTCCCATTTCAGACGGATATGGTCGTACTTCACATATTCTATAAGGTGTGCCTGTCGCACGTCTTGTTCGGTCCAGGGCTCTCCCCAGGTGAATTCGAATACGCCGTCCTCTTCCGTGACGTGGTCTGCCAGCCATCGCTCCAGACCGTGAGCACTACTGATCTGCTCCCAAACGATGTTGGCCGATTGGGTGGTCAGAGGGTATTCTATCTCTATTTTCTGTTTACCCATAATGTCGATTTGTTTAGTAATTCACGCTTTAGGATGTATTTCTACGGCACAAAATTAAAAAAAAATATCGAAATACAAAAATATTTTTGCGAAAAATTTTGGTAGTTTCCAAAAAAGTAGTACCTTTGCACCCGCTTAACAAAAATGATGGCGGGATAGCTCAGCTGGTTAGAGCGCATGATTCATAATCATGAGGTCCCCAGTTCAATCCTGGGTCCCGCTACAAAGAAAATCAACGAGTTACAGAGATGTAGCTCGTTTTTCTTTTGCCTATGGTGAAATTCGGGTGAAATTCGCGACGAAAAAGTTAACTTGTGAAATTCAGTGCAATATATCCTAATCTTATGACATTTCTTGCAATTTTATTGTGATCTTTAGATAAAAAGGTGTACCTTTGCACCAGAAAAAGGTAAAAGAAACCAAATTAACATCACTTTAAGACTTTAAGGATAGGCTGAATATGAAGAGACTGGTATTTATATATATAGGTATTATAATTATTGCATTGTCTGGTTGCAATAGTAGGAAGATGTCAAACCAATTAGAGACTATTAGCAAGATAGCCGATAGTAATCCAGATTCTGCACTTATGTTGCTTGGAAAATACGATCACGAAAAGAATGATTGGGATCAAGGCGACAGAATGCATTATGAACTCGTAAGGCTAAAGGCGGAAAACAAGGCGGGGGCGACCTTCACGTCTGACTCAATTATTAAGGACGTTGTCGATTATTACAAAAGCAAAGGAAATGCCAATCAGAAGATGCTCGCCTATTACCTTTTAGGACGGACCTATAGTGATATGGAAGAGGCCCCTGAGGCATTGCAGTCATACTATGATGCCATTTCTTCGTCTGACACGACTAGCACAACTTGTGATTATAACACTCTGACAGCTGTCTATGGACAGATGTCACGAATATTCCATAAACAGAATCTTCCGCATGATGAGATATGGGCTTTGAAGCATTATATTGAGTATATTCGCAGGAATGAAAGCCTTGAAGAGTATATTATAGCAA
>JAEENF010000072.1 GCA_016283605.1 Prevotella sp. | reverse complement strand
CGTAATGAGGTCCTGATGGCAGCCAAGGGATTCGGGGCAGGTCTGCGTCAACTCTCCAGACTGACTGGTGTTTCGTTTGGTGTAATACAAAAATTATGAGACATGGGAAAAATGATCAGTAGAACCGACACCGTGATTCGGAAGACGCCCCTCAAAGAGATCAGGCGTGCGGAGGCAATAAAACAAGAGTATATAAAGAGTAAGGAGAATAAGGTATGACAGAAGAGAAGAAGCAGGCAATCATGAATTGCGAGACGTTCGACGAATTGCTCGATCAAGAATATGGTTCACAGGGTACACCAAAGCGTACTATTTTTGAGACAGAGGCAGAAGCTTTCTGCCTGGCTGAGACATTAAGAGAACAGCGTCGTCTGGCGGGTCTCACACAGCAGGAACTGGCTGATAAGATCGGAACCAAAAAGAGTTACATCTCCAAATTGGAGAATGGTCACGCTGATGTACAACTGTCCACCCTCTTCAGAATCTTTGCAGGACTGGGCAAACGCATCACCCTGACGGTGCTATAATTTCTTTGTCACGGCGGGGTCAAGATACAATGTGACAGTCACAAATTATCCTGACCCCTCTGTGACATTATTGCCATCGGAAGCGAAGTCCTAATTCAAGATGGAAATCTGTGGGCTTATCCTTGAAGAAATTGCTGACATCACTGCCATTGTCAAAGTAGTAACGGATACCGGGTTCTGCATAGATGCCCAGTTGGGGCAGAATACTATATTGCACGCCCAGACTACCTCCTATCGACCATTGCATACGGTCCTTACTCATCACTATATCCACCCCGTCGGTATTGACCTTGGCCTTGACGTTCCAGTCAGCTTGTCCTCCTGCCGATAGGTAGGCATCCAGCCCGTACCATTTCCAAAGTGTGTATTGCAGATTCAAAGGAATGCCGACATAGTGAAGTGTCTGATGCCGGTGAATCTGATAATCCTGCATCACAGTCATGAAATTGGAGTTCAGTTTGGTATAGACCACACCTGTACCTATTGACAATCTGTTTGTAAGCGGATAACTGACGGTAAGTCCGAACGAAATAGGCTGATCGTGACTCTCCCTTTCCTCATAACCGACCAAATAGACATGCGAATCCCCTTCTCGAGTTCTTGAGGCTGCAAAATTCTGTAGCATTGTCGGACTCATCAGTACACCGTTTCTCTTCTTCAGACTGCTCATGCCACTTGAAGCATAAAGGTTCACTCTCAACTGATGATTGTGGTGCCGTTGGACAACCTTTTCTTCAATGCTGTTTATAGATTGGTTCTCAGCATATTGTCTTGGTTTTACTACTTCCTGTGCCGTTTCGTTTTTTTCCAGAGAAACATCCTCACTCTTTTGTTTGACTTCACCTGCTACCAGAGGATCACTTCCTGGCAATTTTAGACTGTTTCCTTCTGCCAATTGTTGTTCCTTTTCTTTGGTCTGAGGATTATAATCTAACCCTTTGGAGTCACTTTCTGTCATCAGCATTGTCTCTGTATTTTCTGTCTCTGTCGGCACCTTAACTGCCACCTTTGTTTGTCCTGACGAATGAGGTAAGTCTGTCGGCTGTTGGTGCCGCCAGAACAACACGGTTCCTCCAGACACGACGCCCACAAGAGCAGCCGCAATCATCCAGCGACGAAGCGTCACCATACGGGCCTGACGCTTCATTTCTTTTTGAAGTCCAGACTCTATACCCTCCCATAAATCGTGCGAGGGCGACTTCTCGTAATCAGCCAAGTGCCGCTCCAGTCTTTCTTCCCATTTGTCCTGTTTCATTTCCCGTGTCGTTTGATGTAATCCTTCATTTTCCTTATCAATATATTCTTCGCCCTTGTCAGTTGCGATGCAGAAGATTTTTCTCCGATGCCAAGTCTCTGGGCGATTTCCTTGTGAGAGCAATGTTCGAAGACGTAGAGATTGAATACCAGCCTGTAGCCAGGAGGCAGTTCCGCAATCATACTGGTAAGTACATCTGGTGGAATGCGCTCCAATTCAGGTTCCTCGTCTGGTTTCTCCGGAATGATATCTGTAAAACTGATGTTCTCATGTCGTCGTACGAAATCGATGGACTTGTTGGCAATGATTTTGCCAATCCACGACTTCAGGGAACCCTCGCCCTGATAGTCGAACCGCTGGATGGAGGTCAGAATCTTCACGAAACTGTCCTGCACGACATCTTCTACATCATTGAGGTCAGGGATATACCTCAATCCTGTGGATATGGCATATCTCTTGTAGCGTTCATAGAGCCGCCTCATAGCCTGACGGTCTCCACGCCTCACGCTTTCCAGCAGTTGCTGCTCAGTTTCCAACGGTGCCTTCTATTCTTTGAATACTCGTGAACTGTAGTTTCATCTCCGGGTCTGGTTTCTTTTCCATGATGACGGCGTCCATCCCTTCCTGCTCATAATATGTGATCAAATCTATTGGAATCGCGCAGGAGAAGGTTTCTCCATTGGTATCGATGATTGCCTTGGATTTGCTGGGCACAAAGCGTAATAAGACGCTAACAATCTTTCCGTCATCGAGTTTCGCCTCAAAATGTAGAACCCGTGGGTCTAAGGATTGTGTTTCGATAGACAAAAACTCGAAATAGAGAGCCTTATTGGAAAAACCTACAAAGCGTAGTAGCAATCCAGAAGGAATTTTGTCCGTGATACTCTCAATCTTCTTTCCCGGGTACAACAGATTGATGATTGCCTGATAGGGAAAGCCATTGAAAGCCACGTCATTGCCACGTTCATAATTCTTGTCGCGACCAATACGGACGTCAACGCCCACAGTATCTGCTACGATATCATCAACCGTCCAGACACCAAGGAAAGAGCAATTCATCGAAGGAACAATGTTAACTGCATGAGCGGCAACCAGAGTTGCTTCATAATCATCTTCCTCTTTACTACAAGCCGTTACAACGGCGGTCAACACTATAAGCAGTAATGCCGAGCCCAATAATTCAATCCATCTTTTTCCATCCATAATCAAACTGTCTTTTATAATTATAACGTGCGAAAGTGGAAAATACTGCGTTAATTTATGTAAAATAATCTAAAGACGATGCAGTATTTTCGTTTTCTTGCAGTTATAAGAGTAAAGGCTTAAACAAAATATGATGAAAAGAGTAAAGTTTTTGATGGCGCTGGCTGCTATTATGATATTGGCCAGCTGTGCTTCGACAGACGATTTCTTGTCTGTAGGGAAAGTCTCTAATACGGAATGTCAGAAAACACGTGCATCAACGAGACATACCCCTATGCTCAAACTTACAAGACAGGGCAGTGATATCTACGGAGAATTCATCGATTATATAAAGAGTTGTAATCATGGTGAATTGGGGGTGTTATGTAAGCAAGAGGGTTCAAGATTTAATATCAAAGTGACTGATACTGCCAAAGGTAATGAAGGAGATATTGTAACGCTTTGTTCATGCCTTGTTAATATCTATTTCACTGCCTACGACGTTGAGGGTGAGAACTTTCATTTAATCGTTGATGATATAGATCTAGCTGACGTGTCCTTCAAAGAACACAGCATTGTGGAAATCAACCTACAGACTAAAGAAATAAAATACGGAGCCAGCAGTGATATTTAGACACAAGGTTTCTGACCCCCTGTGCTCCGTTTTTTTCTCCGTTATACCTATAAAAGACAAAAGATAAAAGCGATAATGAATAAGATTTTTATTATTGTACTGCTGTGTCTTGCTACGATGGCGCAGGCGCAGGCTGAAAAAGGAAAATGGACGTTTATCCCAATGGCTGGTGCCAACCTTATTGTCAGCGAGCCGCTCGACTACAAGATTGGTGTCACGGCCGGTGTCAGAGTAGATTGGCAGGCGACAGACAAGGTAGCGGTGTCATCCGGAGTGTTCTATTCTTTGGAACGCTACCGCATGAATACATTGACGGCAAACAATGACTTATGCATCAATACGGGCCGCATGGAAATTCCCTTGCTGGCCAATGTCTATGTATATAAGAACCTGGCGTTGAAAGCAGGCATTCAGGCAAACCTTCGCCTACATTCAGGTGTGCGTGATCAGGAAAAGTCCTGGTCAGCTTATAATCTGGTACTGACTAAATCTTTCGAGAACACCGGTGATGCCATGCATGTATTCTATTTCTCTGTCCCCGTGGGCATCTCCTATGAGTTTAACCGTTTTGTCATCGACTTGCGCTATATCTTCGGTTTACAGAATTTGCGGTTAAGCTATAAGAGTAAGAACAGCTTCTCCTCTGGCCAGACAACAACCTTCTATGGGGGCTATATAAGTGACAAAAAGGTCAACAAGCTTCAGCTTACCATTGGCTACCGGCTATAAGTTGCACCCAGTTCGATTAATCGCTTGAGCCATAATAGTCACGGGAACGATTCCGGTGATCAATAAGTGGCTCCGGCTATCTAATAAGAGCCTTCGAATTCCCAATAAGAGTCTCCGGATTCGCGGGTAGAGCCTTCTGCCGACTCTGTAAGGGCAGCTGACGGAACATGCCCAGCACCTCACTGAAGTGAACCCCTGTGCACATGAATAATTAGTGAATAATTTGGAAATATGAAATAAAGTATGTACTTTTGCAGCGTAGAAGTAATATCACGGGGGCGGTAAATGATGACTCGCGAGAAAGAAATATATAAGGTAACCTTGATAGGCAGTGCAGGCAACGTGGTGTTGCTCACCTTCAAGTTCATTGCCGGACTGCTGGGTCACAGCTCGGCCATGATAGCCGACGCTGTGCACTCGCTGTCGGACTTCATCACTGACGTCGTGGTGCTGGCCTTCGTGGGCATCAGCGCCAAGCCCCAAGACCTGTCGCACGACTACGGCCACGGGAAGTTCGAGACCATCGCCTCGTTTCTTATCGGACTGGCCCTGATGGCAGCGGCCACAGGCATCATCGTCACCGGCACCATGAAATTAGTGGCATGGATAAATGGCGACGATCTGGCTGCACCGGGATGGATCGCACTGTGGGCAGCCCTGCTCTCCATCGTGGTGAAGGAACTGCTCTACCAGTATACGGCACGAAAGGGCCGTAAGCTCGACTCACAGGTGATGGTGGCCAACGCCTGGCACCATCGCAGCGACGCCCTCTCCTCAATAGGCGCAGCCATAGGCATCGGAGGCGCTATCTGGCTGGGCCGTCGGTGGACAGTGCTCGACCCCTTAGCCTCCATCATCGTAGGACTGATGCTGGTCAGGGTGGCGTGGCAACTGCTCAAGACCAGCGTCGGCGAGCTCACCGAAGGGTCGCTGCCCGAAGATACCGAGCGCGAAATCGTAGCCATCATCGCATCGGTAGACGACGTACACGATCCGCATAACCTGCACACTCGGCGCATAGGAAACCGCATCGCCATCGAGGCTCACGTGCGCATGGACGGCAGTCTGCCACTCACCGTAGTCCATGACCGGGCCACCGCCATCGAACATAAGCTGAAAGAACGTTTCGGCGACTACACCCACGTATCCATACATACGGAACCGATAAAAAACAAATAGACTAATTGCAATATCGCAACTAAAAGTATCATAAACTCTTAAATTTATCAATCATTTAAGATTTGAAGTGTTAAACGCAAACAGCATTTAAATCGGTGGCAGAAGTGTTAAAATGGGACAAAATATTACGACATTTTGTCAGTTTCAGAAAAAATGACCCTATATTTGCACTCGATTTCCAGAGCACTCGCCTTAAGCAGTGACAAAAATGTTGAATTTAAATTATCTCAAAAAAATGAACGCAAATATGAAAAAGATCGTAAACGTAGCTACTCCAGCCGTATGCGCAGTAGCACTGGTACTGTCTGTTGTCGCCTTCAACAAGACCAATGCGGCAACCACTCCAGCCCCCGTTGTGGCAGCAGCCCCAGCGGGTCAACCCGTAGACCTGACCTTCGCAGCAGAGAAAGCTCTGCCCTGCGTGGTTTACATCAAGAACACCCAGAACTCAAAGGTTCAGACCGTTGAGTACTCCGACCCCTTCGAGGACTTCTTCTCCGACCCCTTCGGCGGTTTCTTCGGCCGCGGACAGGGCAACGGCGGACGCCGTCAGCGTCAGGTGCAGACTCCGAAGCGCGTAGCTGCCGGATCGGGCGTGATCATCTCTACCGACGGCTATATCGTGACCAACAACCACGTGGTGGACGGTGCCGACGAGCTGATGGTGACCCTCAATGACAATAAGGAATACTCCGCCCGCATCATCGGTGCAGACGCCACCACCGACCTGGCACTCATCAAGATTGACGGCAAGAACCTGCCCGCCATCGTGATTGCCAACTCGGACGACGTGAAGGTGGGCGAATGGGTGCTCGCCGTGGGTAATCCCCTCGGACTGAACAACACCGTCACCGCCGGTATCGTATCGGCCAAGGCCCGTTCGATGGGTCAGGGTGTATCAAGTATGATCCAGACCGATGCCGCCATCAATCAGGGTAACTCGGGCGGTGCGCTGGTCAACACCAACGGTGCACTGATCGGCATCAACGCGATGATCTACTCACAGACCGGTTCGAACATCGGCTACGGCTTCGCCATCCCTACGACAATTATGAATAAGGTGGTGGACGACATCAAGAAGTACGGTACCGTACAGCGCGCCATGATCGGCATCCAGGGTTCTGACGTGAACGCCTATGTGGATCAGGAGAAGGAGAAGGGCAACGAGGTGGACCTCGGCACCATGGAGGGTATCTACATCGCCAAGGTCATCGACGACGGTGCTGCTGCCGATGCAGGCCTGAAGGAAGGCGACGTGATCACACACATCGACGGACAGAAGGTATCGAAGTTCGGTGAACTGCAGAACATCATCGCCCAGAAGCGTCCCGGTGACAAGATCACCATCAACTACCTGCGCAACAAGAAGAAGCAGAGCGCTACCCTCACCCTGAAGAACGAGAAGGGCAACACGAAGGTGGTGAAGGATGCCGACCTCGACATACTCGGCGGACAGTTCAAGCCCATCAGTGACTCGCAGAAGGAACAGTTGAACATCGGTTACGGCCTGCAGGTACTGAAGGTGAGCGGCGGCAAGCTGAAGGATGCCGGCGTACCTCAAGGATTCATCATCCAGCGCGTTAACGACCAGACGGTGAAGACCATCGAAGACCTGCAGAAGATTGTAAAGGATGCATCAAAGTCTAAGCCTGTGCTATGGATAGAAGGTGTTTATCCTACAGGTAAGAAGGGTTACTTTACTGTACCTCTCGAAGAGGAATAAAAAAGGGAAAAATGAATAGCGAAAAGTGAAAAATGAGAAAAAAAGCCGCAAATGTAAAAAATTTGCGGTTTTTTTTGGTCGTTACAATTATTTGCTTTAACTTTGCACCTTGGCTAAAAACGAACGAGATGAGACAACTGAAAATCGCCAAGTCGATCACAAACCGAGAAAGCGAAGCTCTTGACAAATACCTGCAGGAAATCGGTAAAGAAGAGATGATCTCGGTGGAGGAAGAAGTGGAACTTGCCCAAAGGATCCGTAAAGGAGACGAAAAGGCACTGGAACGCCTGACAAAGGCTAACCTCCGTTTTGTGGTTTCTGTAGCCAAGCAGTACCAGAACCAGGGACTCTCCCTACCCGACCTCATCAACGAAGGCAACATGGGACTGATCAAGGCCGCAGAGAAGTTTGACGAGACACGTGGTTTCAAGTTCATCTCCTACGCCGTCTGGTGGATTCGTCAGAGTATCCTCCAGGCTATTGCCGAACAGAGCCGTATCGTCCGTCTGCCCCTGAATCAGGTGGGGTCGGTCAATAAGATTAACAAAATACTCAACAAGTTTGAGCAGGAGAATGAGCGCAGGCCGTCGCTGGAGGAGATCTCAGAAGTCATTGACCTGCCGGAAGACAAGATTGACGAAGCCATGAGCATCAACGGGCGGCACGTATCGGTAGATGCACCCTTCGTGGAAGGTGAGGACAACAGTCTGCTTGATGTGCTCGTCAACGATGATGCCCCGATGGCCGACCGTACGCTGGTGGTGGAGTCGTTGAAGTCGGAGATCAACAATGCCCTGAAGACGCTCAACGAGCGTGAACGGAACATCATCGAGGCCTTCTACGGCATCAACAGTCCAGAGATGACGCTCGAGGAAATCGGCACGAAGTTCGGTCTGACGCGTGAACGCGTCCGTCAGATCAGGGAAAAGGCCATCCGCAGGCTACGCGCTTGCACAAAGAATCATATTTTAAAGACATATTTAGGTTAAATGAAATTTCTGAAACTCACATTATTAGCCGTTATCATGACGGCACTCCTCCCCACACAAGCCAACGCCAAATCCATCGTACAGCCCAAAGCCTATATCTTCGGCTTTGTAGCCAACTTCAGAGACTCGGTCATATACGTCACAGACATTCAGGAAGTTGACAGTGTTTGGTTCGACAAAAAATCAAAATTCCTTCTGAACAGAAACATCTATACCAGTCAGTTGCGTAATTATTTCACCAACACCCTGAACCTGCCCAACCGCACGTGTATCGTCATGTTTGGTATGGACCGCAAGAAGGCAGAGAAGAAATACGCCAAACTGATGAAGAACTATACGGGCAAGCATGCAGGGAGATACGCGATCAAGCACCTTGATGACAGCGACTTCCACTTCACACCCGTCAAGATCTTCGACGACGAGGAATAATCACTTACACTTATCCAACCACTCTTTGAGGGCGTAGCGAGGGATGCCGCGCCCGATAGCTGCGTGGAGTTCGCGACGGGCTTCATCCAGACGGAATAGCGTAATGAGAATATCGGCTTTGGAAGCCACGAAACCTTCGTTGAGGGGTTTGCGACGAATGGCCTCATCCCAATCGAAAAGCGCCACGTCATACTTTTTCAGCTCGGTCTCGTAAACCGCACGTGCAGCATACGCATCGGCAGAATCAGGAAACATCTGCACGATACGATTCAGTTCATCGAGAGTGTCGGACTTACGTCCCATCTTCTGCAAGACATGAGCCAAACCCATGCGCGCCTCGAAATGCGTGGGCTGAAGACGAAGGAAAGCCTCATAGTCCACACGGGCCAGATCGTAATGATTCTGTTTGACATGCACGAAGGCACGGAAGTAGAGCGCCGCCAGATTCTTCTCATCCACATGTAGGATTTTCCCGTATTCAGCAAGGGCGTAATCCCACTGCTCGAGGTTGATGTTCGCCTCGGCCTTCAACAGATGAAGGTTGAGGTTGTTTGGATCACGACCGATCTTGGCATTCAGTACCTCAAGGGAATCACGCCACTGCTGACGAGTCTGCGCCGGCAGCGCTGTCGCTGCCAGCACAAACACTACAATGATATACTTACGCATTCTCGATATAATTGACAATCCACTCTCCTACTTCGCGTGTGCCGTAATGAGCGCCACCCTCGACCTGAATCTCAGGCGTACGGACATTCGCTGCCAGTGAGGCATCAACAGCCTCACGGATAAGGGCGCCCTCCTGCTCCAATCCGAAATGCTCGAGCAACATGGCGGCAGAGAGAATCTGTGCCAACGGATTAGCCAGGTTCTGACCTGCGGCCTGCGGCCAGGAACCGTGTACAGGTTCGAAGAGCGGCGTATGCTCGCCCAGCGAGGCAGAGGGTTGAAGACCCATAGAACCCGTAATACATGCCGTCTCATCAGTCAGGATATCACCGAAGGTGTTCTCAGTGACGATGACATCGAAATAGCGGGGCTCTGTCAGCACGCGCATCGAGGCATTGTCGATAAACATGTAGTCGGTCTTCACATCCGGATACTGGGGTTCTATCTCCTTGGCTATCTGTCGCCACAAACGCGAGGAAGCCAGGATATTAGCCTTATCGACCACCGTGAGGTGCTTCCGGCGCTTCATCGCCATCTCAAAACCGAGCTTGACGATACGCTCAATCTCCGGACGGGTGTAGATGTCGGTATCATAAGCCTTGTCATTATCCTGATAGCGCTCACCGAAATACATACCACCTGTGAGTTCGCGCAGCACTACGAAGTCGGCACCACGGATGAGTTCATCCTTCAGCGGCGACTTATGCAACAGACAGTCAAAAGTAGCCACAGGACGAACGTTGGCGAAGAGTCCGAGTTTCTTTCGCATCGCCAGGAGTCCCACTTCTGGACGAATCTTCGCCGTTGGATCATGGTCGTACTTCAAGTCGCCGACAGCTGCAAAGAGCACTGCATCAGCACGCATACACACCTCATGGGTACTGTCAGGATAAGGATCGCCTACTTCATCGATGGCGTGAGCGCCACAGATGGCTTTCTCGTATTCAAACTGATGTCCGTACTTCGCT
The DNA here is from genome assembly GCA_016283605.1 of Prevotella sp. GTDB lineage: Bacteria > Bacteroidota > Bacteroidia > Bacteroidales > Bacteroidaceae > Prevotella. The sequence goes on along the minus strand of JAEENF010000072.1, from coordinate 2,759 downwards.
GCTATCGCATCGAGCACAGCCACTGCTTGGGTCATAATCTCGGGGCCGATACCGTCACCCTCTAAAATCGCAATCTTTAGATTCATAATTCTTTATCTTGTTCGTTTTCTATAATGTTCAACATCTTGAATGTAGCCTTGATGGCCGCTTCCGTCTGGTCGGCATCGAGGCCGCGCGTACGGAGAATCTTACCATGATCATTCCAGGTGATGACGGTCTGCACCAAAGCATCCGTACGGCCGCCAGGAGGGATCGTAACGGCATAGTTCTGAAGAGCGGGGAACGTGCGGTCGAGGTATTTCTTGTAGATATAGCGCAACGACTTCACGAAGGCGTCGTACTGACCGTCGCCCGTAGCACTGGCCTCATACTCCTGACCATTGATCTCGACCTTGATATTAGCACCTGGCTTCAGGCCGTAGGCCGTAGACACTACATAGCTGACAAGTTTCACCTTATCCTCGGGGGCATCGTGCTTGAGTACATCGCTGACGATAAAGGGCAGATCTTCCTGCGTCACAATCTCTTTCTTGTCACCCAGTTCAGTAATACGCTGGGTCACACGACGGGTTTGCTCGGGAGTCAGTTCAAGACCTAGTTCCTCCAGGTTCTTGGCGATATTCGCCCTACCGCTGTTCTTACCCAAGGCATATTCGCGTTTCCGACCGAACCGCTCCGGCACAAGGGCATTACAATACAGATTGTCTTTCTTGTCGCCATCAGCATGAACACCAGCCACCTGCGTAAAGACATTATCCCCGATAATCGGCTGGTTGGGCGCCACTGCGATACCACTATAGCTCTCTACCAGGCGCGAGATGTCATTCAGCTTGTCCTCACGGATATTCGTGCGGGCATTGAACTGATCCTTCAGAATCACCTGTACACTCGACAGCGGCGCATTTCCACAACGCTCACCCAGCCCGTTCACCGTCACGTGAAGTCCTTTCGCACCGCTGAGGACAGCGGCAAGGGAATTGGATACGGCCAGATCGTAGTCGTTATGAGCATGGAAATCAAAATGGGTGTCCGCATAGCGCTTCAGCATCTTCCGGAAATACTCAATACACTGCAGAGGATTCATGATGCCCAGTGTATCGGGCAGCATAAACCTGCGAATACCGCTGTCACAGAGGGCATCCATCAACTGATAGACGTATGATGGCGACTCCTTCATCCCACCCGACCAGTCTTCGAGATAGAGGTTCACCGTGATACCCTTCTGACGGGCATATTTCACCTCGCGACGGATATCCTCGATATGTTCCTCGGGGGTCTTATGAAGCTGATGCGTGCAATGCTTCAGCGAACCCTTTGCCAAGAGGTTTACCGTACGGCAGCCACAGGCAGAAATCCAGTCGATGCTCTCGCCGCCATCCACAAATCCGAGTACCTCGACACTGTCCAGCTTATCAATCTTCTCCGCATAACGACAGATCATACTGACAGCCTCCTTCTCACCATCCGAGACCCGGGCTGATGCCACTTCGATACGGTCAACATTAAGATCGTTCAACAGCATACGGGCCATCATGAGTTTCTCGTGCGGCAGGAACGATACGCCACTGGTCTGCTCACCATCACGCAATGTAGAGTCCATGATCTCCACGAAGGGCTGGATATGCTGGTATTTACTTACTTTTTCTGCTGTTCCCATAATTGTGTCTTTTCTTGATTCTGAACCAGAAAATCAATATCGTCGAGACCATTGAGAAGACAATGCTTCTTGTATCCGTTGATCTCGAAATGCTCACTACGACCTGTAGCCAGATTCGTCACCGTCTGATGAGGAAGGTCGACGGTCACCTGAGTACCCGGATCACGCTGGATACTCTGAAAGAGCTCTGAGAGGAAGTCCTCGCTGACGACAACGGGCAATACGAAGTTGTTGAGTTCGTTATTCTTATGGATATCAGCGAAGAAACTGCTGATGACCACTCGGAAGCCGTAGCCGGCGATAGCCCAAGCCGCATGTTCACGGCTGGAACCAGAACCGAAGTTCTTGCCTGCCACGAGGATGCATCCTGAGTAGGTCGGATCGTTGAGTACGAAGTTCTTATTCGGTGTGCCATCAGCGTTATAGCGCCAATCACGGAACAGATTGTCGCCAAAGAATTTCTCCTCGCGGGTCGTCGCCTTGAGGAAACGGGCGGGGATGATCTGGTCGGTGTCGACATTCTCCATCGGCAACGGCACACAGGTACTGGTTATAATATCAAATTTTTGTTTCATATGAATTCTCTTGGATCGGTGATTACGCCTGTGACTGCTGCAGCGGCAGCAGTGAGCGGGGATGCAAGGATGGTACGTGAACCAGGTCCCTGACGGCCCTCAAAATTTCGATTAGAAGTGGATACCGAGAGTTTGCCGGCCGGAATCTTATCATCATTCATGGCCAGACAAGCGGAACATCCCGGCTGACGAATCTCGAAACCAGCCTCAGCGAGAATCCTGTCGAGACCTTCTTCGCGAATCTGCTGATCCACAGCCCACGAACCAGGTACCAGCCAGGCAACGACATCAGGAGATTTCTGACGGCCCTTCACGATAGAGGCAAAAGCCCGAAAGTCCTCGATGCGTCCATTGGTACATGCGCCCAAGAACACATAGTCGACCTTCGTACCGAGCAGTTTCTGTCCGGCTTCGAAACCCATATAGTCGAGCGCTTTTGCAAAGCCTACCCCACCCTCTACAGGAATCGCCTCCGTGATACCGATACCCATACCTGGATTCGTGCCGTAGGTGATACGGGGTTCTAT
>JAEENF010000071.1 GCA_016283605.1 Prevotella sp. | reverse complement strand
ATGAAAGCAATTCAGATTAGTGAGCCTTCGGTGATGAAGGTGATTGAGATGGCCGAGCCACAGATGGGCGACGGCGAAGTATTATTAAAAATGAGATATGTGGGCTTCTGCGGCAGCGACCTGAACACCTTCCGTGGTGGCAACCCAATGGTGAAGATGCCCGTGGTGCCTGGTCATGAGGTTGGTGCAGAGATTGTCAGCGTAGGCAAGAATGTGCCTGAGACGCTGAAGCCAGGTATGATTGTCACCGTTAATCCCTATACCAACTGCGGCAAGTGTGCCTCATGTCGTAACGACAGGGTGAATGCCTGCGAACACAATGAGACCCTCGGCGTGCAGCGTTGGGGTGCCATGCGCGAACTGCTTGTGCTGCCTTGGGAGAAGGTGATTCCTGCTGGAGGACTCGACCCTCGCACCTGTGCCCTGATAGAGCCGATGAGTGTGGGTTTCCATGCTGTAAATCGTGCCCAGGTGACGGATATCGACGTGGTGATGGTGATTGGCTGTGGTATGGTGGGTATGGGTGCCGTCGTACGTGCTGCCCTGCGTGGTGCCACCGTTATTGCTGCCGACATCGACGACGAGAAGCTGGCACTGGCCAAGGAAATGGGTGCTACTTATGTGGTGAATACTAAGACAGAAGATGCCCATACCCGTCTGCAGGAACTGACTGGCGGTTTCGGACCTGATGTGGTGATTGAGGCTGTGGGAAGTGTGCCTACCTATCAGATGGCCATCAACGAGGTGGCCTTCACAGGCCGTGTGGTCTGCATCGGCTATGCGAAAAGTGAGGTGTCGTTCCAGACGAAGTACTTTGTACAGAAGGAACTTGATATCCGCGGCTCGCGCAATGCCCAGCCCTCAGACTTCCGTGCTGTCATCCGCTATCTGATGCGCGGTACCTGTCCTGTTGATCGTCTCATCAGCGGTGATGTGCCGCCTGAGGGTGCCCTTGAAGCCATGCAGCAATGGGCGGCTAATCCAGGAAAAGTATTCCGCATACTCGTACATTTTTAATATATATTGAGTACTTTTAAGGGACGGCAACGTCCCTTTTATATATACATGTATAACTTAACAAACTATCTTATGAGTAAAACAAACAATTCAAGAAATTATTTTGCCTTTCTGCGGATGTGGCAAAGCGGTGTCCTGCTGAGTGCGGCAGCGCTGCTGATGGCATCTTGTGCCAAGGACGGCTACGATGATGACGAGCGCTTTACGTCCAGCGTAACAGGCAGCTCGCTCACCTCGCCGAAGGCAGAGAGCATCACGGTCACGCCGAGTGCCGACGGCAAGTCGCAGACCATCACGTGGGATGTCGTCAAGGGTGCAGGAGGCTATCTCTTCTCGTTCTACGACACGGGCAATCTCGATGAGCCCATCGTCAAAGACTCACTCGTAGACGGCTGTAGTGTCACTGTAAAACGTGAGGAAGACATGAACTACCGTGTCGACCTCCGCACGGCTGCAAACACAAAACTAAACAATGCAGAGGCTTCAGAGACGACGCAGTATACGTTCTCGACCTTTACGGCAACCTTCAAGACTATTCCATCAGGTGCTGACCTGAACGAATGGTTTGCCGCCAACCCCATTCCCGATGAATCCATCGGCGAGAACCTGAACTACGACCTTGAGGCTGGTGGACAATATACTGTCAGCAATGTGCTTGACTTCGATGCCCACTGGGTGACATTGCGCAGCAACAGTAAGACGAACCCAGCTACCATCAAATACACAGATGCTGCATCATGCATCAACTTTGCAGCACCATTCAACGCCAAGTATCTCCATTTCGACTGTTCAGGTATGGCTGCTAACATTGGTGCTTTTGGATTCTCCAAGGAACCTACAGCAGAACGTGATGCAGAGACTGGTTTTGTCATCTTCGGCGATAATACGACGTTTGTAAACTGTACCTTTGACAATGTCAATGGCTTTTTCTTCTGGGACAACCGCAAGGGTCAGAAGGTGGCTGCGGTACAGTTCCTCATCGACAACTGCGTGGTGGCACTCACCCCTCCCGCTTTCATAAAAGCCGGCGTCATCTGGACCAATAATGGTGGACACATCAACGACCTGACCATCAGCAACTCAACCTTCTACAACTTGAGTGCTGAAGGTGACATCTACTATTTCTATCAGGCAGGCATGTATCGTGCTAAGGATATCAACATGGGAGCAGACCAGGGCGGTCCTGGCAACAGCGTCAAATACAAGAACAGTACCTTCTACCGCATCGGTTACCTGAACAACGAAGGTGAATGGGGTAACTACAACGGTATGAATGGTAAAGCCGATTCATACTGGACATTGACCGACTGTATCTTCTACTCCTGTAGTGCGAAGGGCGGTGTACCCCGTCGTTTCCTCCATGGAAAGGCCTATTCTGCCGGCAGCAACAACTGCACCTTTGGCAACAACACCTATATGCAGGCTGACGGTAGCTTCGACAACGTAGGTAACTTCGACACCTCAGGTACACAGATCGAGGAAGATCCTCTGTTTGCCAATCCTGCTGCCGGCGATTTCCACATCAGCGGAGCCACACAGATTGCCCGTAAGACCGGTGACCCACGTTGGCTGCCATAAAGATTAAATAGCAATTAGGAATTAGAAATTAGAAATTATGATGACCAATATAAAAAGATTTTTGAGCATTTTCTGCGTGGCATTTATGTGCTGCCTGACGATATCAGCTCAGAACCAGACCGTCAAAGGACAGGTCGTCGACGAGAACGGCGAACCCGTTATCGGAGCTTCCGTCACACTGGCCAATGACAAGTCGAAGGGTACTGTCACCGACCTCGAAGGTAACTATACGCTTTCAGTACCCAAGAACGAAAAGATCACAATTACCTATATCGGTTATATGCCGCAGACCATCAAGCCTGGTGGCAAGACCCAACTGCAGGTCGATAACCAAAGCCTCGAAGAGGTGGTTGTCGTTGGTTATGGCTCTCAGAAGAAGGCCCACCTGACAGGATCAGTATCCACCGTTCCTGTCGATGACATCCAAGACCTCGCCAGCGGAGGTCTCGCCTCTACGCTTAGCGGACTCGTCAACGGTCTGTCAGTCAGCGGTGGTGATGCCCGTCCTGGTGAGAATGCCCGTCTGGCCATCCGTGATGTCAACTCCTTCGGCGAGATTGGTTCTACCACCCAGCAGCCTCTGTTCGTCATCGACGGCTATATCTATCCCAACGACGTGAAGGTAGGCAACTCTACTCAGAACCTGGGTGCTGAAGCCTTCAACAACCTCGACCCCTCTGAGGTAGAAAGCATCTCCGTATTGAAGGATGCCTCAGCAGCCGTCTATGGTGCCCGTGCTGCCAACGGTGTCATCCTCGTGACCACCAAGAAAGGTAAGCTCGGCGAGCCCAGCATCAGTTATAGCGGCACCTTCGGTATTGCCGATGAGATCTCACGTCCTAAGATGCTCAATGCTTACGACTACGGCAGGCTTTACAATGCCATTGCTGCTGCCGACCCGACAAACACCAGTCTGAACAAGACCACAGCCCTCTTCCAGGCCGATGAGCTTGAAGCCATGAAGTCACTCGACTACGACCTGCTCGACAAATACTGGAGTTCAGCCTTCAAGCAGAAGCACTCCATCAATGTGAGTGGTGCTACTGAGAAGGTCAGCTATTTCGTTGGCGGCAGCTACTTCAAGCAGGATGGTAACCTGGGTAAGCTCGACTACGACCGTTGGAACTACCGTGCAGGTGTCGACGTAAAGATCAGCAAGTGGCTCACGGCCAACCTCACCGTCAGCGGTGACTACGGCAAGAAGAACAAACCCCTCGTGAAGGTTGGTGGTTCAGGCGACGAAAAGGACTATAACCTCCTGCTCACCCGTCCACGCTATATGCCTGAATATGTCGATGGCAATCCCATTCCTGCCTTCGGCGTCAGTGGCGGTATGAAGAACCAGAACCAGTACTACAACTTCGATGTGCTGCAGAACAATGGTGACTTCAGCCGTCAGATGAGTAATAATATGAACATCAACGGAAGTCTGAATTACGACTTCGGATGGAACAAGATCCTAAACGGTCTGAAGCTCCGTTTCACTTATTCGAAGAGCATCAACAACGACAAGACCAATCAGTACGGTTCTAACTTCACGTTGTACCAGATGACCAAGCGTTATGGCTCAGGCAGTCACATGTACACCCCGACCAGTGGTGACGATGCCGACATTGACTACCTCGCAACAAGCAACTTCAACCCCATCAACTGGAACAACGGTAACATGCTTTACCGTACGATGACCCGTACTGATAACTACCAGATCAACTTTACTGCCCAGTACGCCCGCGACTTCGGCAAGCACCACGTCAGCGCACTCTTCTCCATTGAGAAGTCTGAGGCCGAGAGTGAGTATCTGGTGGGCCAGCGCGAGAACCCCCACCCCTTCACCACCCTGCAGTATAACTCTGCCGATGGTGAGATGACCACGGTGTTCACACGCTCTGAGAGTGGTACGCTCTCCTATATCGGACGTATCAACTACGCTTATCAGGACCGCTACCTGTTCGAGTTCCTGCTCCGTTCGGATGCCTCTACCAAGTTTGCGCCGAAGAATTACTGGGGCACCTTCCCCGCTATCTCCGCAGGTTGGGTCATCAGCGAGGAGCCTTGGTTCCAGAAGAACAAGTCACTCGCCTGGATCGACTTCCTGAAGATCCGTGCCAGCTGGGGTCTCACAGGTCGTGACAACCTCGCCGCCTGGCAGTGGATGCAGGTCTATGCACAGGATGCCAACCGTGGTCCCGTCTTCGGCACAGGCGTCGGCAACGACTCTAAGAACCGTATCACCATCAACAAGAGCAACTCCGCAATTAATGAGGATGTACACTGGGATAAGTCCTACAAGACCAACATCGGTATCGACCTTCAGGTGCTCCGCAAGCGTCTGGCCATCAATGTAGACTACTACAACGAGAAGAACCGCGAGATGCTGTTGAACCTGGCTCAGGAGATTCCTACGTCCATCGGCACACAGTCGGCATCTACCAACCTCGGTGAGATCAATAACTGGGGATGGGAAATCGGCATCACCTGGCGCGATAAGATCGGCAAGGACTTCAGCTACCGCATAGGCATCAATACCGGCTATTCCGACAACGAGGTGCTGATGATGGACTTCGCCAAGGAGTATCTCTACCGTCAGATCACCAAGGGCAGCCGTACAGACATCGGCACCTGGGGTATGCAGTGCATCGGCATGTTCCGTTCGTTCCAGGACATCGAGGAATACTTCGACACCTACAACATCACCAGCTATATGGGTATGACGAAGGACAAGGTACGTCCAGGTATGCTCATCTACAAGGATGTCCGTGGTGCCTACAACCAGGCTACAGGAACCTACGACGGTCCTGATGGTATCGTCGACAAGGACAACGACCAGGTCTGCCTCTCCAACCGTTCTAATCCTTACGGCTTCACGATGAACCTCGGTGCCGACTGGAAGGGTATCTCGCTGACCACACAGCTTGGTGCCAGCTGGGGCGGCTACACGACCCTGCCTGCACAGGCCATCGGTGTGGCTTCAGGCTCCAACATCGAGTACTACAACATGCCGTCGTTCTGGAATCCAGACAACATGTACGTCTATCAGGACATCTACGATGGCAGCGGCCGTCTGCTGATGAAGCAGAACCGCGAGGCTGAGTATCCTAACCTGGCCTATCAGAGTGTGAACGCCACGACCTCTAGCTTCTGGCGCGTCAGTGCCACCAGCATCCGTCTCACACGTCTCACACTGGCCTACACCATCCCCTCGAAGTGGACCAAGAAGATTGCTGTCAAGAGTGCACGTGTCAATGTCACAGGACAGAACCTTATCAACTTCTACAATCCTTATCCCGACAAGTTCATGAATCCGATGGCAGGCAGCTACGGCACCTATCCCAACCTGCGTTCGTGGACCATTGGTGTCAATCTGAGCTTCTGATATAAATTAGGAATTAATAATTAGAAATTAGAAATTATGATGACCAAGATAAAAAAATTGAGCAGCATTATAACTGTTATTGGTTATTGTTCATTGGTTATTGGCTTCACGTCTTGCAGTGATAGTTTCCTGGAGGAGAAGAAGAACTACGACAACGTGAACAAGGATATGTACAACTACTTCGAGGGAGCCAACGGCCGTCTGAACGACATCTATGCCTGGTGTCTGCCCCAGACCGGCGACCTGACCTCCGGCACCAACTACCTCTCCGTGTCGATGGGTGCTGCCGACATCGCAGCCAAGTCTACTGAAGAGTATTCCGGTTTCAGCGATTTCGTTGATTCTGAGAAGGAGCTGTCATCCATGAGTGGCACCAACGGTGTGCCCGACTACTTCATGGGAACCCACAACAACATCCAGAACTCCGTCTACGGCCGCATCCGTAACGTCAACGACTTCCTGAAGGGAGTCTCTGAGAGCACCCTGTCCGATGAGCAGAAGAACATCCTGCTGGGACAGGGCTACTTCTTCCGTGCCTGGTGCTACTACAACCTCGTGAAGTGGTACGGTGGTGTACCCATCGTAACCGAACTGCTTGATCCCGTTCCCGAGAACTACACCCCACGCTCGTCTACCAAGGCCTGCATCGACTTCATCCTCGACGACCTGAACAAGGCCGCCACGATGCTGAAGGAAAAGACCACCCACGGTGGATGGACAGGCGACGACTACGGACGTGTCACCACAGGTACAGCCCTTGCCCTCAAGGGTCGTGTGCTGCTGCTCTGGGCCAGCCCCATCTTCAACAGGGCCAACGACCAGAACCGTTGGACCAATGCCTACAACGAGATGAAGAACGACCTGTCGACCATCAACGCCTGCGGCTATGGTCTTTACCAGACAGGCAACAATGTCAACGGCAGCGACTTCGCCGCACAGTTCCTCACCACTGGTCAGAACCCTGAAGCCGTCTTCGTAGCCCTTCATAACAACATCGGAGGTGACGGTCTCGACAATCAGAAGAACAACCGCTGGGAGCGCGACATCCGTCCTGCAAACACTGGCGGCGGTGGTAAGAGTGCCGGACTGGCCCTCGTCGAGCTCTTCCCGATGGCCGACGGTAAGATTCCCGATCTGTCTGTGCTCACCAGCATCGACAAACTCGGCGAGCGCACTTACAAGGACACCTATACCAAGTTGGAGCGCAGCCAGTACGCCTACGACGAGAACGCACCTTTCCTGAACCGCGATCCGCGTTTCTATCGCACCTTCGCCTTCCCTGGCTTCCGTTGGGCCTATAATGGCGATGCCACGTTGCGCGACAGCCACAACCCCTCGTATAACGGCGGTAAGGACTATGTCCTGTGGAACTACGTATGGTATACGGAGAAGAACGAGTCAGGCGATGCCTTCAGCGGCAACTCCTATGGTGCCGACAACCTGCTCTCCAGCAAGAGCGGTATCTACGTCCGCAAGAAGAGCGACGATATGGATGTCAACAGCTCCCCACTCTATCAGTATGTCGCTGGCGACAGCAAGGGCTCAGCTCCCTTCTACTCTGCCGCTCCCCTCATCGAGCTGCGCTATGCCGAGGTACTCTTGAACCTCGCCGAAGCCGCCTGTGGTGCCGGACAGATGGGCGAAGCTGTCACTTACCTGCAGCAGATCCGTCAGCGTGCAGGCTATACGGCCGAGAACAATTACGGTCTGCAGGCCAACCTCGCCGCCGATCAGGCCACCTGTATGAGTGCTATCCTCTACGAGCGTCAGATCGAGTTTGCCTACGAGGGCAAGCGCTTCGACGACATGCGTCGTTGGATGCTCTTCGACGGTGGTGCCTCACTGCCCGAGGGTGCACCGTCTTCTTGGCAGCTCAGCGGCTGGGGAGGCAACACCTGCACATGGTTGGGCTTCAAGCCCTTCAATGGTCAGCGTCGTGAGAACGTAGAGTTCCAGACAGCCCTGAAATACGGTGTCGGCGGTACGACCTACGATAGTGATCCTCTGGCAGCTGTCGAGCGTCCTGCAGGCGTAAACTTCAGCAAGGCCGATATCGCCTCACAGCTGGAGACCCTCAAGACGTGGTATGCTGAGAATCTCATGACCACCTACAAGAGCGGCGACGGCTACGACTCTCAGAAGAACCTGAAGTATATCACCTTCCTGCCGAAGTACTACCTGCTGGGTATCCCCTATGGTGCACAGACGCACAACGCCCAGCTGCCACAGACCATCGGCTGGCAGGATTACAACAATGGTGGTGCCAATGGCACATTCGACCCCCTGGCAGAATAATTTTTCTCTCTCAAGCACACCATAAACTTAAGAGGCGTAATCCAGTTTGGGTTACGCCTCTTCAATTATACGCTTCAGGTAGAATCAGGTTCGCATCGTCAACAGATAGGTCTTGTAGGCCTTTCTGAGTTTGCGTACGGCCTTGTCTCTGATCTGACGAACACGCTCACGCTTCAGGTCCATGTCCTCCGCGATCTCCGCCATCGTCTCATGCTCCTGATTGATGCCGAAGAAGGCGTTGACAATTCTCGCCTCCCGTCCGTCAAGTGAGGTCAGCGCATATTCGATGGCCTTCTCTACCGTCTCAGAATGCACACGTTCGTCAGCCAACGGGGCATCGCGGTTGACAAGGACAGCCAGAAGACTCATGTTCGTGCGATGGCCCAACGGTGCATCGACGGACAGCGGCTGACTCTGCAGACGTGCGGCAGATTCGTTCTTCACGTCACGAGGCAGCTTATAGAGCCCCTCCTGCTGACTGATGGCCTTTTCTATCTGCTGACGGACATGCGCCACGGCGTAGTTCACGAAACGCGTCCCCCGCGAAGCGTCGAACTTGCCTGCAGCCTTCATCAGCCCGATATTGCCTTCACTCACCAGATCGTCCATCTGCAGGCCCTTGCCCTTATACTGGTTGGCGATGCTCACCACAAACCGCAGATTGGCCTCGATGAGTTTGTTCAGCGCCCGGCTGTCGCCCTTGAGGATTCGTTCCGACAACTGGCGCTCCTCATCAGCGCTCAACAGCGACTCACGACCGATGGCGTCGAGATATTTGTTCAATCCTGATTCTTCCATATTTTAAATGTTTGGTGCAAAGATAGCGATTTTTTCATTACCATCCAAACTTTTGAACTTCTATTTTTATAATTTAGAAGTCCACGTAGCAGCGGTTGCCCTTGGGTCGCACCGCGAAATGCACCCAGATGGTCGTGCCGCGCTTCTCCAAAATTAGTTCATCGAAGTCCATCTTCTTACCATCCGCGATGTCCAGCAGGATACAGGCATAGCGTATCGCCTGCTCCTTACCCGCGCAGTGGATGTCCACCGCACAACCTGTCAGATGGTTCGAGTTCTTGGCGCCGCCGCATTTCTGATTCACCTCCGGCGACCTGAAACCACTATTGATTACGATCGGGCTCTCCTGTGACACACAGGGACTGTCCCCTCTGTGAGCAGGGAGCTCAGCGACCGAATTACAGGGGGGCTGTCCCTCGCGTGTCACCTTCCTCTGACCGTAGAGCAAATTATACCTGCTCCTAAGTTCTTCCAACCAGTTCTCACAGAGATTAATGAGGTTCTCGATATGCACCCTCGACGGGATGTTCCCATCCAGCGGATGATAACTCGTCTTGGTCATCTCTCCGAGCGAAAAGTGCTCGGAGAGTTTTGCTTGCTTATTGATTTCAACTTTTTCCATACGAATTAAAATTTGATTTTTACTAATGACAATTGACAATTGACCATAATGACCATTACAATTTTCTAAACCGATTATCTTCTAATCGTTCTATCAACCCCTGTTTCCGCCAGTTCTTCAACATCTGACGAACACTATTTCGGGTCACTCCTGCGCCCTTGATGGCCACCGAGTGCTGCATGGCCTGGTCTTCGGTAAATTGCGGATCCAGCCGCGCATAGATAGAATCATTCTTGCTGCGCCTCGTACGTTCCCCGCTCGTCCCGCCTGCATAGTCCCGACTACGGAAGGCGTTCTCTATACGTTCGCGGAAGAAATAAAGGGCATTCTCTATCAGCGAGTCGGCTATCACGTCGTAGATGTCCAGCATCTGCGGTGTCTGAGCCTTCAGCAGCTGTTCCTTCCAGAGGTTGGGGTTCTGCTTCAGCTGATTCTCTGCACCGCTCAGCCCGTGTTTCTGAATCAGCGACTCACAGACTTTACAGAGCATCACACAACAGGTCATTCTCTGCGCGGTCACACAGACGCGGAAGCGCTGACGGGCCTTCACCCTATCGTCGTTCATCATCGTCTCCAGACGGATCTTCTCCAGCCATTCCCTACCTCGTGCCTCGAGTTTGGGCAGGACGATCTCACCCTGCATCAGCGGCAGCAGATGGGCAATCTGTTGGATGCGCTCCGTCTGTCTCGCTGTCAGCAAAGCAGGCTTATCCTCCAGCTTGGCGAACGTGTTGTCGGGTGTGCGGGCTACGGCGATACGGCTCTGGAAACCGTCCGTATAGTTGGATACTACGCGGAATAGGGCATCGGGGGTCCCACACATCGTCACACACCAAAGCAGATGCTCGATATGTACGTTCACGGCCTCTGCACTTCTGGCCTCACGCTCATATCTGGTGCCGTCGTAGCTCTGACGTAGCATCACCGAAAAATCGCTCATCGCCGACTTCCACTTCTGCGCCACCGTGTCGGCTTCTGGCGTGAACGAGAAGGCGTGCTTCTCCTCCGTATTCGCCAGACGTTCGGCGAGGTTGGCCACCGTGTTGTTCAGCGTCAGGCAACGTACAGGCAATTTTGGTTCTTCCGGCTGTTCTTTCTTGTTTTTAGCCGCACGGAACTTGGCGCGCCAGTCGTCTTCCTGTTTCTGGTACATCTTGTCGAGCGCTTTCAGCTCTCCCATCCAGGCGTCAATCACCGGGTCAATCTTTCCCTTCCCTGAGGCAAAGTCACCGACGATGTAGGCAATGAGGTTCAGTCCCTTCTTCTGTCCGTGAACGTCGAGCGCCACGCCCGTTGCCAGCGCCCCGATACAGGGACAGATCGCCGTCA
>JAEENF010000070.1 GCA_016283605.1 Prevotella sp. | reverse complement strand
CATGAACTCAATACCCTTGTTCTCAATCTCACCGTAGTTGGTGTAGATGGTAGCAAAACCTGATGAAGGACGAATGTTACGCTCGATCAGCAGATCCTTAGATGTACGGATGAAGTAGTCAAGTCCGATGACGAGCTGGCTGCCGAAGAAGGCGGCATCGATACCGAAGTTCATCTGCTCGTTGGTCTCCCACTTCAGGTTGGGATCCTTCAGAATGGAGTAGTAACCGATAGAAACGTTAGGCGTACCCGTACCCATACCGATAGGAGACGAAGCATTGTAGTATACATAACGACCATCGGGGTTCAGACCTACTACATTATAGTCTGTAGCACCACCTGAGTTACCTGTCTGACCCCAACCGAAGCGGAATTTCAAGTTGTCAAGCCATTCAACTTTCTTCAGGAAAGGCTCCTCAGAGATACGCCAACCGGCAGCAACTGATGGGAAGGTACCCCAGCGGTTACCAGAACCGAAGTTTGAAGAACCATCGCGACGTATGGTAGCAGTCACGAGGTAGCGATCCAGCAGGCCGTAAGAAACACGACCGAAGTAAGAGATACCACGGCTCTCGAGGTTCAGACCACCGCCTGCATTACGCTTAGAAGGCTGATTGGTGAGGCTCAGGTCACGGTTGTCCTTAGACTCGTAACCTACAGATGAACCGTTCGAATACTGACCATACCAACGAGTGACTTCATTACCCAACATGATGGTCAAGTCGTGGATGTCATTGCTCCAGTTATAAGTCAGCGTGTTCTGGATATCCAGAGTCTGGTTGTCGCTATTGCCGATATCAAAACGATAGTCATTGTTCTCAGAGGGGTTAATATAGGCATCGCCATTTCCCTGGGTAACATCAATCCATGTACCATTAACTTCGTTATAACGCTTGATGCCACCATAGAAGTTCTGACTGGAGCTGGCATTGTAGTCATAAGAAACCAAGGTCTTCCAAGAGAGGCCCTTCAACGGCGTGATGGTCATGTAACCAGTAGCAAGCGTACGGTTGCTGCGGTTGCGGCCGTTCAGCTCCATCTGCTTGGCATACATGTTACCAAGGGTAGTTCCCCAGAAACCATCGTTGAAGTTCTTACCACCAGTCACGTCACCATAGGTTCCGTCGGGGTTGACCACGTTAGGAGAAACATAGGTACCTGCGGGTACGCCAGCGTATGTAACGGTGTTGCTGGTGACGAAGTCCATAGAAGGACATGCGAAAGCATAGTCACGCAGAGAAGACAGGTTACCGAAGTTACCTACAGAAACGTTTGAACCGTGGCTATCAGTATGTGTCCAAGATACGTCAGCACCGAAAGAGAGGAATTTGTTCACGTCAGTCTTCACGTTAGCACGTGCAGTCAGACGCTGGTATTGAGTATTGACAACGACACCCTGATTGCGCAGAAAGCCTACAGATGCATTGTACTGTGTCTTATCGGTACCACCAGAGGTAGAAACGCTGTAGTTCTGGCGCCAAGCGGCACGGGTCATCTGATCCTGCCAGTCAATATACTTACGCTTGCCGTCATATTCCTCAGTCCAAACAGGGTTCCACATCAGAGCCTTACCTGTCTTGGCATCAACCTGACCATCGTTGATACGGGCCTGACGCAGGTTGGCTGCATACTGGTCACCGCTGCAGACATCGAGTTTAGAACCCAGTGTCTGAATACCGAAGTCGGCTGTAATATTAATATTAGAATGACCCTTAGTACCGTGCTTGGTGGTAATCATGATCACACCGTTTGCACCTGCAGAACCATAGATGGCCGTTGCAGAAGCATCCTTCAGCACGTCGATGGTCTCAATATCGCTGGGGTTCACGAAGTCAGCGTTGGTACCAACCATCACACCGTCAACGACATAGAGAGGATTAGCATTACCATTAATGGTAGCGACACCACGGATACGAACCTGTGCCCTGGAATCAGGAGAACCGTCCTGCATGGTAACGATCACACCAGGAGCTGCACCCTGCAGACCTTGTGAGATGTTCACTGGAGAACGCTTCATCATTTCGTCTGTGTTTACAGAAACAACAGAACCGGTGATGTCACTCTTCTTCATGGTACCGTAACCGATAACCACGACATTGTCCAGCATCTGGGCGTCTTCCTTCATGACGACCGTGATGTTGCTGCGGCCATTCACCTTGATGCTCTGAGCCACATAGCCCACATACGTAATGTTCAAGGTTGCATCAGAAGCAGCCGGAACACTAAAATTACCATTGAAGTCGGTAACTGTACCGTCATTGGTTCCCTGTACTTTCACAGTGGCACCGATGATCGGCTCACCAGCTTCATCATTCACTGTTCCACTTACCAGGCCCTGAGCCAGCGCTCCCATGGGGAACAAACAGAGCAGGAACAGAAACACTAAAGGCTTTTGTAGTGATTTAAAATTCCACATACTTAAATTAATTAGTTAGATAAAAAAATGTATATTTAGGTTTACAAATCTTTTGATAGTGCCTATCCTTTCAGTCGATATTCTGTTTCGCGTGCAAAGGTACTACATTAATAAATAAAGGGCTTTAACATTTGTAACATATATTTTGCCAAATGTAACATTTTTAAAAATAGTTACACCACACAAATCTCGCTTTACATTTCTTTTAGCCACTAAAGCACCTCACAACGTTATTCTTTCCCTGTTAACGAATAACATAAAGTTACTTAAATTTGTTGAATTGTAACATTTCAAAATAAAGTTATACTATACGATTAAACTATTTTGGCTAAAATGCATCTAATTCAAAAAATAATACGTATATTTGCAACTGAAAGTACAACTATTCAAATTATACAATTATCAACGCCAATGAAAAAATTACTTATTGCCTTTTTCATGGGTGTGCCGCTTTTTGCTGTGGCACAAAACCCAATTATACGCGACCAGTTTACGGCAGACCCGACGGCTCGTGTATTTAATAATAAGGTGTACCTCTATCCATCGCACGACATCAAGCCTCCCGTTGGACAGCGACACGACTGGTTCTGCATGGAAGACTACCACGTGTTCTCATCCGAAAATCTCACCGACTGGACAGACCACGGTGTGATCGTCACCCAGAACAAAGTGCCCTGGGTGCGTCCTAACTCCTATTCGATGTGGGCGCCTGACTGCGTCGAGAAGAACGGCAAGTACTATTTCTACTTCCCCTCTGCCCCACAGGCTGGCGGCGGCTTTGCTGTCGGTGTTGCCATCGCGGACAGCCCTGAGGGACCATTTATCCCTGAGCCAGAGCCTATCAAGGGCATCAATGGTATCGACCCCTGTGTGCTTCAGGCCTCCGACGGCAATGCCTATATTTTCTGGGGCAATGGCCGTTGTGCTAAGCTGAAGCCCAACATGAAGGAACTTGCCGATGATAATCCCAGAGAAAAAGTGAAGTGGGGTAACCGCGAAATGGAGATGGTTGGCGTCAACTGTCTCCAGGGCCTGCCTAATCGTCAGGCTGAAGGTCCGTTCGCCTTCGAGGCTAACGGTTGGTACTACCTTACTTATCCGTACGTACGCGAGAATACCGAGGTATTGGGCTATGCCATGAGTAAGAACCCGATGGGTCCCTACGAGTACAAGGGAATTATCATGCCTGAGCACGAGAATGGCTGCTGGACCAACCATCACAGTATCATCAACTACAAAGGTCAGTGGTATCTGTTCTACCACCAGAACGCTTTCTCACCCCGCGATGACAAGCGCCGCAGCGCACAGATCGACAAGTTGTACTTCAATCCCGACGGAACTATCCAAGAGGTGAAGAAGACCATGCGCGGTGTGGGTATCAACAAGGCCACCGAGAAGATCGAGATCGACCGCTACAGCAGCGCCAGCGACGGTGTGACCACAGAACTTATCGATACCGTCAACACCTTCCGCAG
This sequence comes from Prevotella sp., assembly GCA_016283605.1. Lineage (GTDB taxonomy): Bacteria > Bacteroidota > Bacteroidia > Bacteroidales > Bacteroidaceae > Prevotella. Next base: position 14,914 of record JAEENF010000070.1, on the reverse strand, counting down.
CTATATGGCCACTATGCCTACGAAGGGCAGCTGGATCAAATATAACGATGTGGACTTCAGCGTTATCACCGACGGCTACCTGATCATGAGTGTCAAGGCTGCTGAAAACACCGAGCTTTGCGTACGTGAGAAAAGTGCGACCGGTAAGATCCTGGCCCGCATCAAACTGACGGTGAAGCCCGAAGAACCCGCAGGCGGTGCTGCTGCCAATCCGATGATGGCACGTTTCCGTCGTGACCAGCGCAACCAGTGGCTCACACAGACCGCAAAACTCGATTACGTTCCCAATGGTGTGACAGACCTTGTCATCACCAACGAGGGTGACGGTGCTCTCAGTGTGGACTATGTCCGTTTCAAGAACCGTCCGAAGTACTTTACTCCCGTAGCTACCAATGCTGCACCTGCACAGCCTGATGCAGAGGGCTTCATCCACCGTTGGCTACTTCTGGAACCCATCACCAAGCCCAACAGCGGCAATACCGTATTCACAGATTCTTACCTGCGCGAGCACTTCAACAGAGAATACTTCAAGGGTCAGCAGACCATCATCCCGAAGGACGGTCAGAAGGTACAGGCCGTTTTCAAGCAGGAACAGGCTCCCGCTGGCTTCGGCCGTGGATTCGGTGCTCAACAAGCACCCGCACAGCCTGAGGTGAAGACCGTGAAGCAGACCCTCACCTGGCACGCCCTCGACAGCGAGAACATGAACGTGAAGCTCTTCCGCTTCGCTGAGAAATGGGGCGAGGAGATCTATGGTGTACTCTTCTGGGCCGTGACCATCATCGACTGCGACGAAGACATCGAGAACGTCCGTCTGGCCGTCGGTTCTAACTCTGCTTCTATGTGGTGGTTAAACGGCGAGGAGACACTGTTGCTCTCCGGTGACCGTCGTATGGTAAAGGACGATGCCATGTCTAACCGCATTACCCTCAAGAAGGGTCGCAATATCCTGCGTGGTGCCGTCATCAACGGTCCTGGCATGAGCGACTTCTGCGTCCGCTTCCTCGATGAGAAAGGTAACCCTGTAAAGAACTACAAGATCAATTTAAATCAGAAATAAGATATGAAAAGACTATATAGCATTCTTGCGGCCATGACACTGGCCACAGCCGCAAACGCGCAGATTGGCGCACCTTTTATCCACGACCCCTCGACAATTGCCGAGTGTGAGGGCAAATATTATACTTTCGGCACTGGCGGCGGCGGTCTTATCTCGGAAGACGGCTGGAGCTGGAACAGTGGTGCTGATCGTCCCGGAGGCGGTGCTGCCCCCGATATCATCAAGATCGGCGACCGTTACCTCTGTATCTACGGTGCTACAGGCGGTGGTCTCGGCGGCGGTCACGCAGGTCGTATCCTCACCATGTGGAACAAGACCCTCGACCCGAAGTCACCCGACTTCAAGTGGTCTGAGGCTGTGGAGGTCTGCTTCTCCGACGGTATGGAGGATCAGGACGCCATCGACCCAGGTATCATGCTCGATCCCGCTACGGGTCGTCTGTGGGTGAGCTACGGCACCTATTTCGGCACTATCCGACTCATTGAGCTCGATCCCACCACAGGTTTCCGTAAGAGCGGCAACGTGGAGAAGGATATCGCCATCGACTGTGAGGCTTCCGACCTCATCTGCCGCAATGGCTGGTATTACCTGCTCGGTACCCACGGTACCTGCTGCGATGGTGTGAACTCTACCTATAACATTGTCGTTGGCCGTTCTAAGAGTCCTGAAGGGCCTTATATCGATAATGTAGGCCGTGACATGTATCATGGCGGCGGTAAAATGGTTGTGGCTGCTGGCGACCGCAAGACCGGTGCTGGACACTTCGGACGTACCATCGTCGACGAGGGTGTAGAAGTCGCTTCCTTCCACTGGGAGGCTGATTTCGACCAGGGCGGCAGCTCCGTGCTCGCCATCCGTCCACTGCTGTGGAAAAACGACTGGCCCTATTGTGGCGAGCTGTTCAAGGGTGGTACTTTCGAGATTGAGTCTGAGCGTCGTGGCTATGCCCTTGAGTTGGCTGTTGATTTCGTCCGCATGAACGTGGCACGCCGTGGTGGATTCGGTGGCTTCGGCCGTCCACAGCAGAATGCTGAGCCACCAAAGCCCGTCGCTAACCAGACACTCGCAGAGGTTATCGACAAGTGGCCTAAGGGCGACATCCCTGCACGCATCGGTGATTATATGTTCCGTCCCTGGCAGCGTTGGACTATCAGCCCTGTAGAAGGTAAGGGTGCCTATCTCGGAAACACTTACTTCAAGATTGTCATCGAAGGCACTGAGCGTGCATTGGCTGCTACTGCCGACAAGGAAGTAACTACCGTTCCTGAATACACCGGAGCCGACGAACAACTCTGGCGCATCGAACAGCTCACCGACGGTACTTTCCGTATCATGCCGAAGATCATTCCTGGTCAGGAGGGCATCAACAAGGAGTTCTGCCTCTATTCGGCAGGTGACTCTACCCCTACCCTTGCCAAGTATGATTTCAATAGCGACAATTCAAAGTGGAACTTCCGCAACCATTAAAAGAATTAAGCCCCGCCAGTTGGCGGGGCTTAATTCTTTTAATTCTAATGATTACTGTATTATAACAAGACCGCCGTTTTGAGGGATCTCAACAGACAGCTGCTGTTTCTTATTCTGTTTAACGGTCTTGACACTACCATTAAGAGTGGCATCATCACTATAGACTGTTAATGGCGACTTCACATCAAACATCGAGAGCGTCAATGTCTTCTTCAAAGGCTGTTCCCCGGCATTGATACCAACTATATACCACTTGTCACCACAACGACGGGCCATTATCACATATTTGCCAGGATAACCGTCGATGAAGCGTACTTCATCCCATGTCGTGGGAACCTGCTTCATGAAATCAATAGCCCATGCAGGAGCATCCGTCAGATTATTCGGTGCGAGAGCAAAGTGCTGGACACTGGCCTGGAAGAGCACTGCTGTAGCCAAAGCATAGACATCACTCGTCTTACGAACTGTGCCATGCTGATTGTCAGCACTATAACGCTTATTCAGGGCAGAACCGCCAAAATCCATCGAACCGACGGTATTACGGATAAACGCATGAGTGGCAGCATTCTGAGCCTCTGCATCGCAGGCGCCCTGTCCGAAGTGCAGATTCTCCGAAGCCAGAACAGCCTCTGAAGCCACATAGTTTGGATACATACGTTCCCATCCGCGAGGCAAGGTACAACCATGGAAGATACACTGGATACCGAAGTCATTGGCATCAGTGAGGATATCCTCATAGAGTTGCATCATCTGCTGTTTGTCGCCACCGAAGAAGTCCACCTTGATACCAAGGATACCATTCTTCTGCATCCAAGCCATCTCCTTGCGACGAGCACCAGACTTATCCATCTTCCCCTTCGGCGACTGAGGTGCATCGTTCCAAGAGCCATTGGAGTTATACCACAGGAACAGGCCCACACCCTTCGACTGAGCATAGCGCGAGAGTTCCTCCATCTTTTCATAACCAATCTGGACGTCCCAAAGTGCATCGACAAGCAGTGAACGGTAACCCATGGCAGCAGCAAAGTCCACATAACGCTTCTGTTCATCGAAATTACAGCTGGAGTCCATACCGATAATCCACGACCACATACCTTTACCATAAGTATACTCGCGGCTGGCTTTGTATTTGGGCTCTACCAGGTCATTGGCCACCGTTGTCTCCACAATATTCTTGAGATCCTCGCCAAGAGTAATGGTACGCCAAGGCGTCACAGAAGGCAGTGCCACACCAGGAGTCACGGAACCGATGCCGTTCATCTCTCCCTGTTGCGGGAAGCCGATACGATAGTTGGCACCACCATCATTCAACAGACGACAGCCAACATATCCACCATCTGTTCCCGTCTCAGAAATAAGCACCCATCCGCCAGGAGCCTTGAAAAGACAAGGGAAGGTATAGCCCTCGCCCCAGCCGTTCTTACCCATCTGGTCATCGAGGGTATAGGATGTCTCGTAACTAGGAGAGGTACGCGCAAAACCACCCATCGGCTTCGACTGCGGGCAAAGGAAGGTCGTTGTCCCCTCTGGCAGTACAAAACCGCTGGCTTCAGACTCCACGACAGCAACGAGCGTCTCACCACCACGCACTTTCTTCGGATAGAGCTTATACCGATAAGCCACATCACGGTTACTTACACGGAAGATGATGTCCAAAGCCACACGACCATCCTTCTCGAACTGACAGACGGCCTCTGTAGCCTCATAGCTGACGTGACGTTGTTTGATGGTGTTCAACGTATACTCGTCTTTTACCGTCTGAATCTTACAATCCTTCAGCGCCAGCCCCTGTGTCAGGTCTTCGATATTGAGTTTCAACCCAAGGGGTGACTTCTCGACGAATACCACATCACTACGGGTTATTTGATACACGGGTTTTCCACCCTCATCACTCACGGTGACGGTCATCTTACCGTCAGGACTTGCAACTTGCTTTTCCGTTGCCCAAAGCGAACCTGAGCACAGGAACATACAAGCTACGAACAAAAATACTTTTCTCATCTATCTCTAGTTGTTGGTTTTCTCCTACAAGGTAACAGTCAAGCGCTTCAAGTCTTTATCCTGCGAACTGGTACCGTAAAGAATCTCGTATTGTCCGGGTTTGGTGCGCATCGTGTTAGTCTCAGCATCCCAGAACTCAAAACTCTTCGTGGTGAGTTCAATAGTGGCATTCGTCGTCTGACCTGCCTTCACCTCTACACGCTGGAAACCACGGAGAGACTTCAGAGGACCTTCCTGATCACTGAGGTCACGGATGTAAAGCTGCACAATCTCAGTACCATCTTTCTTACCCGTATTCGTCACAGGAATAGTGATACTCTCCGTACCATTCATCTTAGCCTCACCGATCTCGAAGGTCGTATAGCTCAGACCATAGCCGAAGGCAAAGAGCGGATCGTTGAAATAGCGGTAGGTACGGCCCTTCATCGAGTAGTCCTCGTAGTCAGGTAACTGTTCAGAGGTCCTATAGAAGGTCACAGGCAGTTTTCCTGCAGGGTTATAGTCACCAAAGAGCACGTCAGCAATAGCAGTACCGCCCTCTTGTCCTGCATACCAGGCCTGTACGATAGCCTCGCAGGTTTCCGTCTCAGGTGTCAGGGCAATGGCAGAACCAGAACAGTTCACGAAGATGACCTTCTTTCCAGCCTCTTTCAAAGCCTTGAGGAAGTCACGCTGCACTTTCGGCAGTTCGATATGGGTACGGTCGCCACCCTTAAAACCATCGATATCGACAGGCATCTCCTCACCTTCGAGGGCTGCCGAGATTCCGCCAACAAAAATCACCTTGTCGATGCCCTTAAGCTGGCTGATAATCTGCTGGTAATCAATGGGATGCTCCTTGGCGATATTGATCTTCAGGTTGGCGTTGTAGGTATGGATATGCGAGAAGCGAACCTCGATATTATAGCTTTTGCCCTTCTCTGCCTGGATAGCCACACGGTTGGGGGTAGTACGCCAGATATGGTGACGGAACTTCTGCTGACCGTCGATAAAGAGCTCAAAATGTCCACAGCCATCCACGTTCACCACATACTCACCTGACTCCTTAGGTGTGAAGACGGTCTCGTACTTAGCCGAGAAATCCTCAAGTTGTACGCCTGGGGCGAAATTGTGCATACCAAAAGTCGTGACGGCAATGGGTTGGGTATAATACTGAATAGTCACAGGCTTACCCTCCATCTTGCGGTTGTTCCAGAACGTACCCTTCATACCTTTCTTCCCCTCGAAACTGCATTGTGAGGCCATCAGGCTCTCCATCACCTTATCATAGGTCAGGTCACAGCCAGCATGGTAAAAGAGTTTCTTCTGCTTGGCCTTGATACCGTCGAGGATGGTGATCGTGTGGTTAGGTGTACCATTATAATTACCCCACATCAACGGCTCATTGTCGGCATTAGGACCAATCACCGCAATCTTCTCCTTATTCTTCTGCAGAGGCAGGATATTACCCTTGTTCTGGAGCAGCACGATGGTCTGACGCGCCATGTCGAGGGCTATCTGACGATGCGGCTTGGAGTCCATCACTGAATAAGGAATCTTTGACCACTCCACCAGTGAGGGATCATCCATCTCTCCCAAATCGAAACGACCTTCGAGCAAACGGATGACATGCTTATCCACCTCAGCCTCGGTGATAAAACCGCGTTTCACGGCCTCAGGGATGCTGCGATAGGCATAGCCATAGCCACACTCCACATCGGTACCAGCGATCGTTGCCTTGGCAGAAGCATGAACAGGACTGCTGGAGGACTTATGCGACTCGTAGAAATCAGACACAGCACCACAGTCACTCACCACCAGATACTGGAATCCCCATTCATCGCGAAGGATGGTCTGAAGCAGACGCTGCGAACCACAACAAGGATCGTCATCAAGACGCTGGTAGGCACACATGACCTCACGAACCTTCGCATCTTGGACGAGAGTCTTGAAGGCAGGCATATAAGTCTCCCACATGTCTCGTGGTGAGACATTCGTGAGATTAGCACTGTGGCGCGTATATTCCGGACCACTGTGAACGGCATAGTGCTTGGCACATGCCCAGAGTTTACGATACTTCGCATCCTCAGGACCCTGCAATCCCTTTACCACCTGAACACCCATCACGGAGGTCAGATAGGGATCTTCACCATAAGTCTCCTGACCACGTCCCCAACGGGGATCACGGAAGATGTTCACGTTCGGCGTCCAGACAGAAAGGCTGTGGAACTTCTCGTCTTCACCCGATCCACGATACATACGTTCGTTATACTGTGCACGGAACTCCGTGCTGGCAGCATCAAACACCTTATATAATAATGTAGGGTTAAATGACGATGCCATAGCTATCGGCTCTGGGAAGACAGTGACATTACCCATATTGGCAGCGCCATGCAGGGCTTCACTCCACCAAAAGAATTTCTTGATACCAAGACGGGGAATCGCAGGACTCTCATCAAGCATCAACTGGGCCTTCTCTTCGAGCGTCAAACGACTGCAAAGATCAACGGCACGTTCATGAGCACTAAGACTAGGGTCCTTAAAAGGAAGTGTCTGTGCCGACACGCTAAGGCCAGCACAGAACACTAATACGGTTGATAATAAGTAATGGTTCATTTGTATCTTGTTGTTGTATACATTCTCTTTTTGAAACAACAACGGGGCAATTCGAAACGCTTTTCGGATGCCCCGATGTAGGAAAAACTACTAACTACTAATACTAATATAACTAAAACAATTCTATTTCTTGCGAATGATTAACGCTGCAAAATTACAGCATTTTTTCGTAACTCTGTTTCTTTTATGTTACATAATCTTTATAATTTGTTTCAATTATATCTCTGTGTTACAAATGTATAGGTTTCCCGTAACAGTTTCAATATCATACTCATAGATTTTTTTCAAAGGAAGAGTCTCAAATGAAGATAATTCTGCAGATTTCAGTGGTTCTTTGATCACTGCCGACTGCAAAAGTGGATTCGAACAGGTACCATTTGCCGGTTTCAGTCCCTTTCCTTTCAGGGGAACATACGAACGCAGACGGAGTGTACCACCGATATCCGACTTGATGACAGCCTTCTGGAGTTTTCCATTCTGCCATTTCATATCTACCGTAAAACCGCCACGGGCCTTTAAGCCCTTTACTTCACCATCAGCCCAGTCATCAGGCAGAGCAGGCAACAGATGGACGGCACCATCATGACTCTGCAACAGCATCTCGCAGATACCTGCAGCACAACCGAAATTACCGTCAATCTGGAAAGGCGGATGAGCATCAAAGAGATTCGGATAGGTACGTCCGTCAGGATGCTGTCTGGCCGAACGGTCATCGGGCAACAGATGTAACATATTCTTGATGATCGTAAAGGCGTGATTACCGTCGAGCATACGTGCCCAGAAGTTGATCTTCCATCCCAGACTCCAACCCGTTGCCATATCACCACGTTGTTTCAAGGTGTTGGCAGCCGCCGCAAACAGTTCCGGATGAGAATAGGGAGAGATCTGATTCGACGGATAGAGGCCATAGAGGTGAGAGATATGACGATGTTCATCTCTAGGATTATCACCATCGGTAAGCCATTCCTGCAGTTGGCCGTATCGGCCTATCTGCATCGGAGGGAGTTTAGCTAGTGAAGAGCGAAGCGTGAAGAGTGAAGAGTCATCCTTTCCGAGGACTTTGGCAGCGGCAATGACTTGGCTGAGAACGTCGAAGACAATCTGATTATCCATTGTCGAACCTGCTGTGACGGTAGTACGCTTACCCATCGGACCATGTTCCGGTGAAACGGTGGGAACGGTGACGAGCCACCCGGCAGCTTGTTTCACCTCACCGTCTTTAGGATATTCCTGCATATAGTCAATGAGGAAGTCGGCAGCACCTTTCATCACAGGATAGTATTCTTCCAGGAACTGCTTGTCACCTGTATAGAGATAGTGTTGCCAGATATGTGTCGTGAGCCAGGCTCCACCCGTAGGAAACATGCCCCATGTGGTACCATCAATAGGACCTGCCACACGCCAGAGGTCGGTATTATGATGAGCCACCCAACCCTTACAACCATACATATCCTTCGCCGTCTTCGTGCCTGTCTCACTCAGATCACGAATCATCGAGAAGAGTGGCTGCTGCGTTTCAGCGATGTTTCCTATAAGGGCAGGCCAGTAGTTCATCTCGGCATTGATATTGATGGTGTACTTCGAATCCCACGGTGCATTGACCTGAGCATTCCAGACGCCCTGCAGATTGGCAGGCTGTCCACCGGGCTGCGACGACGAGATCAGCAGATAACGGCCATACTGCATCATCAGCGATACCATGCCAAGATCGCTGGGATCCTTCTCGAAGGCTGCCAGACGCTCGTCTGTCGGCAGAGCAGCACCCTTGGCCTGACTCGGCAAATCCAGATACACTCGGTCGTACTGCTCACGGTATTTCTTCAGATGGGCATCCAACAGCTTCTTGTAAGCCTTGCCCTTTATACTGGCCAACGTCTGATTATTCTTCTTCACAGGGCTACCGCTGACATCGTGATAATTCACGAAGTTGGTAGCAGCAGTGATGTAAAGCGTAGCAGTGGTGGCATCAGTCACACTCAGTTTATCAGCACCACGGTCTATCTTACCATCAGCCTCAGCCATAATACGGCATTCCGCTTTCAATCCTGCCTTGATACCTTCATGATCGGCACCGTCGACAACTGCAGCCAACTCATTGACAGAACCCTTGACGCCTTCATGCGAAGAGACTGTGAACACCTGCGCCTGCAAAGGACTGGTAAAATCGACATCGAACGCCAGCGCACCTTTCTTTCCGGCTTTCAGCTGTACGATGATGACATTATCAGCCTGCGAAGCAAAGACCGTCCGCTCGTATTTCACACCTTTATATATATAAGAGGTCGTTGCCAGCGCATTACCCAAATTCAACTCGCGGTGATAGTCAGTCGCTGCCTCGTGACCCAACTTCAGCTTCAGCGAACCTAAAGGCAAATATTTCATGCCGTGAGGACCCTTGAAGAAATACTTGTCAAGGATGGCATGTGCAGCCTCTTCCTTGCCAGCAAAGATAGAGTCGCGTACGGCCTGCAGATGAGCTTTTGCCTCAGGGCTGTTGTTGTCGTGGGGCGAACCGCTCCAGAAGGTCTCTTCATTGAGTTGGATTTCCTCGATGTCCGTACCTCCATAGACCATCGCACCAAGATGGGAATTACCAACAGGCAAAGCCTCCAACCAGTGCGAAGCTGGCTTTGCATACCATAACTTATGTTGCTGTGCCGACATTGAAATGGTCACCAGGCACAAGGTGACAACCAGGAAAAATCTTCTCATCTTAAGTTCGTTTAAGTTTTGATGGTGCAAAGTTACGAAAAAGAAATGAAACAAAGAAAAAAAGTTGTCCGAGTTGTCGGAGTTATCGTAAAAAAACTGTATCTTTGCAAACGAAATCCAACAATTAAAAGCGAAAAATATGAAAAGAATGATTCGTCATGGTCTGCTCGGCGCTTTGTTTCTCCTGCCGACAACCCTCTTCGCCCAGATCCGCGTCAACCAGGTGGGCATGTATCCTAACCAAGAAAAGACAGCCGTCATCGAAGGCGTGGTCAGTGCCGGAAAGGTGAAAATCACTGATGCCCGCACGGGAAAAAGCGTTGCCAAGGCGAAGGTACTGCGTACCGCCACTTCTCCCTGGTCCAAGAAAAAGCGTACCGTCATCGACTTCAGCGGTCTGAAGCAACCAGGCAAGTACCTCATCACCTGCGGCAAGGAAAAGGCCGCATTCAACATTAGCGACGAAGCCCTTTGCGAAGTGACGGAAGGTGCGCTGAAAGCCTTTTATCTCAACCGCACTGGTGTGCCTGTCGAAGAGAAATATGCCGGAGCCTATGCCCATCCTTTAGGACATCCCGACACCTTGGTATATATCCACCCCTCAGCAGCTTCCCTTGGCAGACCCGCCGAGAGCACCATTTCCTCGCCCTATGGTTGGTATGATGCCGGCGACTTCAACAAGTATATTGTCAACTCCGCTTTCTCCGTAGGCATCATGCTCTGCTCCTACGAACAGAACAAGGCCTATTTCGATCGTCTCAGTGTGAATATCCCTGAGAGTGGCAATCATACGGCTGACATCCTTGATGAACTCTACTTCAACCTCCGTTGGATGCTTACGATGCAGGATCCCTACGACGGCGGTGTCTATCATAAGCTGACGACTCCCAACTTCGAAGGTTTCATCATGCCTGTGGAATGCAAGCAGAAACGCTATGTCGTCCAGAAGTCTACGGCAGCCGCCCTCGACTTCGCCGCAGTGATGGCACAGGCAGCCCGTATCTATAAAGGCAACAAGGACTATCACTGTTTCGCTGAGAAAGCCGCTAGAGCCGCAATAGCTGCCTTCGGATGGGCAGAGCGCAATCCTCAGGTGCTTTATATGCAGGGCAGAATGAGTGAGAAGTTCAAACCTGCCGTCTCCACTGGAGAATATGGTGACTTCAACCTCACCGACGAGTGGTTCTGGGCTTCTACCGAACTCTTCATCCTCACTGGCGACGAGGCCTTTGAGAAACTCGCCGTCAAGTACCAGTCTCAACGTTTCAGCGCACCCACCTGGGGCGGCGTGGCCTCGTTGGGAGCCTATGACTGGATGATGCTGAAGGCAGGACACGACATCGCCAACAATAGCCGCCAGCAACTTCTCCAGCACTGTGACAGCATCGTGGCTACCACCGCTACCTCGTCGTTCCAGACGCCCAACGGCAATTCTCCACGTGACTTTGGCTGGGGCTGTCTCGCTGAGACCTTCGGTACCAACGGCTTGTCGCTGCTCTATGCCCATCGGCTGACTGGCGACAAGAAATACCTGACGGCAGCGCAAGAGGATGCCGATTATATCCTCGGCCGTAATGCCACAGGCTACTGCTACGTGACGGGCTTCGGCACCAAGAGTCCGATGAATCCCCACCACCGTCTATCCCACGCCGACGGCATCGAAGCCCCCTACCCCGGACTGCTTGTAGGTGGTCCGAATCCTGGACAACAGGATATCGCCAATGTGAAGGAATACCCCTCGAAACAGCCCGATGAGTCGTACGTGGATGTCATGGATTCGTACGCTTCCAACGAGATTGCCATCAACTGGAACGCCTCGCTCCTGGCACTCCTCGGCTGGCTGGAAGCAAGTCAAAACTAAAATACAACACAAAAACCCAACAACATGGACAAGAACAAACCTAACATGAGCCGACGGGAGTTTCTAAGGAAACTCGGTATCGGCACAGGATCGGCTATGGCCCTGATGGCTATGGACCCACTGAGAGCCTTTGCACAAGACGAGAAGAAGAATAGTAACATCCGAATGACCTATCGTGTACAGCACGGCTCTGGCGAACAGATCTCCCTGCTGGGTTTCGGCATGATGCGCCTGCCAAACAATCAGGACGAAGTCAACCAACTCGTGGATTACGCCATCGAACACGGTGTGAACTACTTCGACACCGCACCGATGTACATGCGAGGACAGTCGGAGGTACTTACGGGAAACGCCCTCGCTCGCCATCCCAGAGAGAAATTCTTCGTAGCTACGAAGATGTCGAACCAAGGGCCTAACACCTGGAGTTTCGATGCCTCCAAACGGATGTACGAACAGTCTCTCGAACGACTGAAGGTCGATCATATCGACTACTACCTGCTCCACGGCATCGGTGGAGGTATGGATTCCCTGAAAGGCCGCTTTCTCGATAACGGCATCCTCGACTTCCTGCTCAAGGAGCGTGAGGCTGGACGTATCAAGCACCTTGGTTTCTCTTATCATGGTGATGTACGCGACTTCGACTGGTTGCTCGATCACAACGATGAATACCACTGGGATTTCTGTCAGATACAGATGAACTTCCTCGATTGGACACATGCCTCGATGCGAGGCGGACGAAGGACGGATGCCGATGCAGAGTATCTCTATAACAAATGCGACAAGTTGGGAGTACAGTGTGTAGTCATGGAACCCCTGCGTGGCGGTGCCTTCGGACGTATGGCTCAGGAACTGGTAGATCAGTTGAAGGCCGTCCGTCCCGATGACAGCACAGCCCGATGGGCTTTCCGCTGGGTAGGTTCTTATCCCAATATCCTGACCACGCTCAGCGGCATGAACCGCATGGATCATCTGGAAGAAAATGTGCAGACCTTCTCACCGCTGGAAATCTGCACGGAGGCTGAGAACGCCCTGTTGGCGAAGATTGCCGATGAGATATCTGGTGTACCTACGATTCCCTGCACGGCCTGCGAATACTGCATGCCTTGTCCTTACAATGTCGATATCCCTGGTAACTTTACCTATTACAATGAAGCCGTGAACAGTCACGTGCTGCCGTTGCCAGAACCCTCTGCCGCCGACTATGCCGAGCGCCAGCAGAAGTTCATCGAGGGTTATCGCAAGGCTTTGCCCGATGCCGAGAAATGGGCACGGAGCTGTCAGGACTGTGAAGAATGTCTTCCAAAATGTCCGCAACAGATCCGCATCCCGAATCAGATGAGTCGTATCGTTCAGACGCTCAGAGTCAGAAAGGCTTAAAGCGTCACCTTTACCTCTGCACCGTTATAGTCAACGGTCTTTGAGGTTCCGTCAGGCAGAACAATCGTAAACTTCCGTGTCTGCAGCATTCCAGGGAACGAGCCCTGACGTGCACCGATAATGAGCGTGTTGGTCTTATCCTTCCACACGAAAGGAATGGTAGTATAGACCCCACGCTCATAATTGTAACTGTCGCCCTCATCCTCATAGAGGGTAAATGTGCCGTCAGCGCCCGGATAGAGGCGTAGCTCGAGGTTGTCCCAAGCCTTCTCACCGACATACTGCATCTCTGGACCAAGGGGCAGGATACTACCAGCGCGAACGAACATCGGCACACGATCGAGCGAAGTCTCCAGCGTCACCGTCTTGCCACCCTGATATTTCTTATTCGTCCAGAAGTCATACCACGTAGCACCCTTCGGCAGATACTTCACAGCGCTCTTCGTTGCGGTCCAGTCCAACTTTTCACTATTCACTTTTTCACTATTCACTTCCTTCCGATCCCAGCCCGTCATCGCATCGGTACGGATCACCTTCTCTTCCGTATACTGCGGATCGACAATCGGTGCTGCCAGGATACTACGACCGAACATAAACTCGTCAGTCATATTCCAAACCTTCTTGTCGGCAGCGAAGTCGGCAAATAGCGGACGCATATAACTATCGTTGTTCTTGGTCACCTGCCAGGCGGTACTATATAAATAAGGTATGAGGCGATAGCGCAGACGGATCATCTTCTCGATGGCATCATAGACGGGCTCGCCCTTCTGTCCGAACTGCCAGATCTCACGAGGCGCATCGGCACCGTGACTGCGGAATACCGGACAGAACAGACCGTACTGCATCCAACGCACGTAGAGTTCCTGGAACTGCGGATTCTTCGGTGCCGAGCCGCTACCTTTCGTATTATACGAACTACAGAAGAAGCCACCAATATCCGTATTGAAATTAGGATTACCCGTCAGGGTGAAGCTCAGTCCTGCAGGCACCTGCTTTCGCAGCATGTCCCACGATGAATTCACGTCACCGCTCCACATGTTCGAGCCATAGTGCTGCTGACCGGCATAGCTGCTTCGTGTCATGATGAACACACGCTTCGAAGCATTAGGATAATCCTTTCGCTGCGACTGATAGATACCTCGCACGGTCTCCAGCGGGAAGGCATTACGCTGCGAACGCCACGTACCGCCATACACCTTATGCTCATAGTCTGACTCACGTGGATCAAAGAAGTCCGGATCTGTCGAATCCATCCACCAGGCATCCGTACCGTAGTCATAAAGTTTCTTCAGATATTTCCAATAGATGGCGCGGGCCTCAGGACTGAAGGCATCGTAGACCTTTACACCTGAGGGATAGTCTTTCATCGGAGGCCAGACGTGTGAGATACCACTCTGCGGCCACGTCTCGAAAGGCATCAGCAAACCCTTCGCCTCCAGTTCGCGGAACTGCTTTGTCATAGGTCCGAAGCTGGCCCAGATGGAGATCATGAAGTGGGCATGCTTCTTATGCACATTGTCGATCATCTGCTTGCCATTGGAAAAATCCTCCGAGAGGAAGTCCATCGCATTCCACAGATAGTTCGAGCCCCAGTACTGCCAGTCCTGGATGATACCGTCAAGAGGCACCTGCAGTTCGCGGTACTTGTCGACAATCGACTCCGTCTCACGGGCGGTCTTATAGCGTTCCTTCGACTGCCAGAAGCCATAAGTCCAAAGTGGGAACATCGGAACGTCGCCTGTCAGTTCACGCATCTTGGCGATGACGCCGTCGGCTGAACCGCCATACATAAAGTAATAGTCAACACCCTCACCTGACTCAGAGGTAAACGACATACCCTC
>JAEENF010000069.1 GCA_016283605.1 Prevotella sp. | reverse complement strand
GCCTCTGCCGACAGTGTGGTACAGCTGCCACCTGACTTTCCTGACTCTTTAAGAAAGAAATGGTTCCAGCCCCGTGAATACGGACTGGAACTGCAACGTGACAATATAGTGCGTCCCATTGGCACACAGACTCGTGGCAAAGAGCAACAAGGTCCTGTGGAATATCCCGAGATGAAACGCTACCGCGAATGGCACATCTACAACGGACATCTGCTGCTGATGGAAACCCGTCGTGACACCACTGGCGCAAGGAAAACCATTAGTACAGATACTGCCGACATCGTGGTGATGCGACATGACTCACTACTACTCAGGTTCGCTGATCACGAACAGGGCTATTATCGTAAGTGATACTCCTGCAGTCGGCGCTCAGCCATCTGCTCATACTTCGTACCCGGACGTCCGTAGTTGGCGAAGGGATAGATGCTGATGCCACCACGTGGTGTGAACAAACCGACGACCTCAATATATTTGGGATCCATCAGACGCACCAGGTCTTTCATGATGACGTTGACGCAGTCCTCATGAAAGTCACCGTGATTACGGAAGGAGAAGAGATAGAGTTTCAGACTCTTCGACTCTACCATCCGCTCACCAGGGATATAGAGGATCTTGATTTCTGCAAAGTCGGGCTGACCCGTAATCGGACAGAGCGACGTAAACTCCGGACAGTTGAACTGCACCCAGTAGTCATTCTCAGGGTGTTTGTTCTGGAAGGTCTCCAACACCTCAGGAGCATAATCCATCTTATACTCGGTCTTTTTGCCAAGGGCCTGCAACCCGTCGGCAGCTCTGTTCTCACTCATAGTTCGTTCACCTTAAAAATATTATACGCGATATCTTTATCGAACACGTCCTCATTGTCGTGCAGCTTTGTAAACTTCACGACACGGATGGTCACAGGCAATACCAGAATCTCGTAGAGCGTCTTCAGCGTCACCTGTGTGATAACCAGTGAGGGCATCTCCTCCCAGGGGATGACACCACCGAGGGCAAGAGGGAAGAAGATGACAGAGTCGGTCAACTCACCGAAGATCGTACTGAGTACAGCACGACGTGAGAAATTCTTACCTGCCGATGACAACTTCATACGACTCATCACATAGGCATTCATAAACGATCCGGCGAGGAATGCCAGGAACGAAGCCCCCGCAATACGGGGAGCCAGTCCGAAGATCTGGTGGAAGCCCTCCTCACCATGCCAGTATGGCGCTCCCGGTATCCAGTCCGCAATTGCACCGAAGGCCACAAAGAGGAAGTTCATGGCAAAACCCATCCAGATAAGCAGACGTGTACGACCATAGCCCCACACCTCACATACCACATCGTTGATGATGTAACTCACGGGGAATACAATGAGGCCCGCCGTCATGTTGGCAGGACCCAGCGAAATCTGCTTGGTCTCGAGCACATTAGCCGTGATCAGGCAAACACAGAACAGTATGCCGTAGAGCATAAACAGCACACTGATACGTTGATCTTTGTTATGATTCATTTATAACAGATAAAATAACCAGGCCATATAAGCAAAGAATCCCAACACCAGAAGTGCACCCTCGCGACGCGAGACGAAGTACTTGGTGTAGGCGAAAATCCAGAGGATGCCGATGCTGACTAACATCATCATCAAGTCGATAATCGTGATACCCATGATACGCATAGGACAGATCACCGCCGTAAGACCCAGAATCAGGAAAATATTAAAAACATTCGAACCGATAGCGTTGCCGATAGCCAGTCCCGCCTGACCTTTACGGGCAGCAACGATACTCGTAGCCAATTCGGGCAGAGAGGTTCCACCAGCCACAATAGTCAGACCAATGACACTCTGACGCACGTTGAAACGATGAGCCACATAGGTGGCTGCGTCGACAAAGATATTACTACCCACTATCAGACAGGCCAGTCCCACAAGGATCCAGAGGCTATTGATGCCTACAGCACGATAGTCCACGGGCAGACGTTCTTTCTCTACACCGAGGTATTCCGTCTTCGGTTTCAGTTCACCAGACTTCCGCGCTGCCGCAAAGGCATAGATCATAAAGGCTGTGAAACCGATAAGCAACACCAGACCGTCACTGCGACTGATCTCATTACCCCAGAGGTGGGGAGAGTCCATATCATCGAAGCAGAGCACAAAGAGCAACAACGAGGCAGCTACGGCAAAGGGCAGGTCTCGCTTCACTGTCGAGGGGTTCACCACCAGGGGTGCGACGAGGGCCGAGCAACCCACAATCAACATTGTATTGAAGATGTTCGAGCCGATAACGTTACCTACGGCAAGGTCTGGCGTGCCTTTCAACGCCGACACAAGACTGACAAACAACTCTGGAGCCGACGTGCCGGCAGCCACGATGGTCAGTCCGATGATGATTTCAGGGATATGGAAACTACGGGCTACAGCCGAAGCAGCTTCCGTCAGACGGTCTGCACCCCAGATGACAAGGGCGATACCGGCAATAATCAATAATCCATGCAATATCATAAGTCTTCTATATTTAAAAAAGCATCCATCGCACGACGGTCTTTCTTCGTAGGACGTCCCGTTCCCCGGGCACGATCCACAAATCCGCTGATGCGATTCATTTCCAGCAGTTCGTACTGGTCTGGAGGAGTGACGTTCTCGTAGATCTCCGGCAGGAGCTTTGCCCCTACGCGTTGTTCGATGGTCTTCAGGATGCGGAAGGAATAGGTAACAGGTGGTTTACGGACTGCCACCACCTCACCAGCCTTGACGACATGTGAGGGCTTGACGTTCACGCCACCGATGGTGACGCGTCCGTTCTTGCAGGCGTCAGCCGCTATCGAGCGCGTCTTAAAAATCCGCGCTGCCCACAGCCATTTGTCAATCCTTGCTTCCTCCACCATCAACTATTCACTATTCACTTTTCACTATTCCCTTTTCCCTTTTCCCTGTTTCCCCAGTTTATTGTATTGGTTCATCGTGATGTCGATCCCTGCGAGCACGAAACTCTTGATGATGTCGACGGCGATGTCGATACGGGGTTCAAGGGCTTTCAACTCCTCCTCGTTATATTTCCCCAGCACCCAGTCGACCTGCATGCCACGGGGGAAATCATTGCCGATACCCATCCTCAGACGGGCATAGTTCTCTCCTATCAACTGCTGGATATGGCCAAGTCCATTGTGTCCACCGTTGCTGCCACCGGCCTTCAGACGGAAATCGCCCAGGGGCAGTGCCACATCGTCGCTGATGACGAGCAGACGACTCTGGTCTATATTCTCGTGATTCAGCCAGTAACGGACGGCATTACCACTCAGGTTCATGTAGGTAGAGGGTTTCAGAAGAACCACTTTCCTGCCTTTCAACGACGTCTCCGCCACAAAACCGTAGCGCTTGTCTGCAAAAGAAATATTGGACGCCTTCGCAAAAGCGTCCAATACCATGAATCCTGTATTGTGGCGGGTCAGATCGTACTCATCGCCGACATTACCCAGACCAACAACCAAGTACTTGTCCATCAGCAGAGGGGATTAAGCCTGCTCAGCCTCAGCAGCGGCAGCTGCAGAACGAGAAGCACGTGTAGCCTTCACAGAACATACAACAACCTCAGGAGAAGTAGCGATCTCAAGACCCTCGAAGTTCAGAGCGCCAACCTTGATGGCCTTACCCAGCTGCAGGTTGGTCACGTCGATATTCAGCACCTCAGGAATCTGCTTGTAAGGAGCTGTCACATTGATCTTACGGATAGAGAGGTTCAACTTACCACCATCGCGAACACCCTGTGCCAGACCATTCAGCTTCACGGGGATACCAATAGTGATGGGCTTCGTCTCGTTCACCTCGTAGAAGTCTGCGTGCAGCAGAGCATCGGTTGTGGGGTGAAACTGCAACTCCTTGATGACAGCCTTGTGAGCCTCACCATCGATGTCGAGGTTAATGACATACACCTCAGGCGTATAGACAGCCTTGCGGAGCTCTGCGAATGAAGCGCAGAATGCAAATGCCTCGGGGAGACCATTCTCACCCTTCTTCTCACCATAGATGTTACAGGGAACCATACCCTCCTTGCGGAGCTCTTTTGAAGCCTTCTTTCCAGTGGCGGTGCGCTTCTGACCTTTTACACTAATTTCTTTCATAATTGTGTTACTCTAAAATTAAGTTGTTAATACTACTGCTTAATTCACCATCACACGAGATAATTTCGTTGTGCTTTCGGAAAAAGCGGTGCAAAGGTACAATAAAAAAGTGAAAAGTGAATAGTGAATAGTGAAAAAGTTATGATTTTAACGTATTTTTATGGCTTTTTCTTGCATAATTGGGGGAAAAAGACTAATTTTGCAATCGTAAATATATGTAGAATCACAAAAAAACATCAAGTGAGATGATTAACAGAGAAATTATTCGTACCAAGATTGTCCAGTTAACCTATGCGTATTATCAGAACGGTAGCAAGAACATCGACTCGGCTGAGAAGGAACTGTTTTTCAGCCTTTCAAAAGCTTATGACCTTTACAACCACCTGTTGGCGCTGATTGTAGCTATCACCAAGGAAGCCCGTCGCCGCAATGAAGTGCTCACCACCAGAGCACAGCGCGAAGGCACGGAGCTGCCCTCGCAGAAGTTCATCTTCAACCGCTTCGCCCTGCAGTTAGAAGAGAACAAGATGCTCAATGACTTCATTGGTACCCAGAAACGCACATGGAATGATGATCCAGAGTTCGTGGGCAAGATGTATGAACTCATCGAAAGCAGCGATATCTTTAAGGAATATATGGAGAGTGCTGAGGACAACTACGACTCCGACCGTGAGTTGTGGCGTAAGCTCTATAAGAACCTCATCCAGAACAACGACGACCTCGACGCTATGTTGGAGGAAGTGAGTCTGTACTGGAATGATGACAAGGAAGTTGTCGACACCTTCGTTCTGAAGACCATCAAGCGCTTCGACGAACAGAATGGTGCCAAACAGGAACTCCTGCCCGAGTGGGACAGTGATGAAGAACAGGACTTCGCCCGTAAGTTGTTCCGTGCCGCTATCCTCAATGCCGATCAGTATCAGCGCTATATGAGTGAGGCTTCGCGCAACTGGGACTTCTCACGTCTGGCCTATATGGACGTCGTCATCATGCAGATTGCCATTGCAGAGATGATGACCTTCCCCAATATTCCCATCAGCGTGACCATCAACGAATACGTAGACCTCGCGAAACTCTACTCCACCCACAAGAGCAGTGGTTATATCAATGGCATGCTCGATGCCATCGCCCGTCATTTGGTGAAGACGGGTAAGTTGAACAAGTTCATCGAGCCCAAAGAGGCGAAGCCTGAGAAACAGGCTGCTCCCAGTGGAAAAGGCAGACCAAGAATTAAAAAAGACAAATAATTAATTTAAGTACAGAATATGACAAGTTTAGTATTAGCTGCGCAGGCAGCAGGACAAGGTAGTGGCATGAGCATGATTCTCATGATGGTGGCCATCTTCGCCATTATGTGGTTCTTCATGATCCGTCCACAGCAGAAGAAACAGAAAGAGATCCAGAAGTTCCAGAACGAACTGACAGAGGGAACACCCGTCGTTACCGGTGGTGGTATCTATGGTACTGTCAAGAGCATCGACCTCACGAAGAATACCGTTGAGGTGAAGATTGCGCGCGACGTGGTCATCACCGTCGACAAGGGTTCTGTCTTCAAGGATATGACCAGCTCCAACCAGGTTCCTCAGAAATAACAATCGATGGAGGGACAATTCCGCTGGCAAATCATCAGAGATTTCCTGTTTAACAAGGCTAACAGGGAATTTCTGATTTTCTTGTTCTTCCTCGTTCTCTCCGGTGCGTTTTGGTTGTTCATGACGCTCAACGAGACCTACGAGAAAGAATTCAGCATTCCCGTCACCATCGTTAATGTCCCGAAGAACGTGGTACTCACCTCTGATGAGACCGATACCGTGAAGATGACTATCCGCGACAAGGGTATCACACTGGCTACCTATATTTATGGCAAGGGGTTGAAAAACCTTCAGGTAAATTTCAAAGCCTTTGCCCATGGTAGTGGCAAGGGTACTGTCCCTGCATCAGAACTGCAAAAGCTCTTGTACCAGCAACTGGCCAACGGTTCAAAGATCACCTCTGTCAAGCCTGAGAAACTGGAGGTCTTTT
>JAEENF010000068.1 GCA_016283605.1 Prevotella sp. | reverse complement strand
TTCGCCAGATGACTATTGCCTAATGGCAACCGGACGGTAAAGATACTGCCCTGCATATCGTCTCGGTTTGCCGCTTCTATCGTACCATGATGCATCTCGACAATCATCTTACAAAGATTCAGTCCAATGCCCGTACCCTCAATATGCAGGGAACGTGATGCGCTACCCTGATAGAAACGGTCGAAGATCTTATGGACATCGCCTTTGATTCCCATTCCAGTATCTATGACCTGCAACTCTGCGGTTTTCTCGTCAGGCTGAGATATTCGTAACTCTATCTCACCTCCGTCATAGGTGTATTTGAAGGCGTTCGACAGAAGATTGTCTACCACTTTGTCCAGCGCATTTCGATCCAACCAAACGTTCAGCCGGTCTAAGGTCGGTGCGTAAGTGAAAGTCATGCCCCGTTCCTTAGCCGTATACTCATAAGGTTTCAGGATATTCCCCACATATTGTACGATATCAGTCTCCTGGCATTGCAACTTCATCTGCTGCTTGTCAATCTTTCTGATATCAAGAATCTGATTCACCAGATTCTGAATACGTCCGGCATTATGTTCGATGGTCTTCAGTTCTTCCTTCACATCTCTGTCCAGATCGCGCTTCAGCAGTTTATGTAACGGACTCATAATCAGTGTCAACGGCGAACGGATATCATGTGTGGCATTGATGAGGAACTTCATCTTATCTTCATCAAGTTGACGGTGCGCCCGCTTACGATAGCTCCAGCCAAGAAATCCTACGACACCCATGAACAATAATATATAAATAAGGTACGCGAGAGAAGAACGATACCAAGGTGCCTCAACAATGATATGATACACCTGAGATTCCGTATAGATACCATTGTCCAGCGCACGTACCTCCATCGCATAAGAACCTGGCTGGAGATGATGGAACGATACGACATTGCTGCCAGCAGTGGTCCTGGTCCAGTCTTTGGCTCCATTCAACCGATACTCATAGATGACATTCTCCGCATTGGAATAGTTCAGCAACGAGAATTCCATGGTAAACGTATTATCAATATAGGAAAGGACAAAGCGGTCGCTGCCTCTGACAGGTGTGCCTCCAACAAACAGTCCTGTCAGTTGTACCTTTTCCTGACTAGGTCGATAGTCTTGCAATGACGTCGGTATAAAAGAGGTGATTCCATCGCTGAAACCGAACCAGATACGCCCGTCTTTGGTATGCATGCTCACCCCACTGACATACTCACGACTGGCAAGACCGTTTCCGTGGATATATCCCACAAACTTCCCGTCATGATACTGCCAGATACCCATTGTCGTGCTACACCAAAGATCACCAAACTGATCTTCCACGATACTACAGACCACCTTGTTACCCAATACCTCAGCTCCAGGGAAAGGTACAGCTTCCTTCTTTCTGGTATCGTAGATATAAAGACCGGTATTTGTACCGAAAAGAAACCAATGATCACTCGTCTCACAAACCGACTCTATAGCATTATAGTCCAGGATAACCTCCCAGCCGTATGGATGGAAATGGTCTTCTACAGGGTCATAACAATTGATGCCCGATGCTGTGCAGATCCATATCTTTCCTTGACTATCGGTATATAGTTCCGATATCCAGTCATTATGCAGACGTCCACGTCCCTGATCCTCCTGACGCATAGAGAACTTTTTGAGATTCCCACTTCTGATATCATAGGAACACATACCTTCTCCAAAAAGTGAAAAGAACAGGTGCCCCTGTCCATCATCGGTAATGGCATTAATAAAGCCGTTGTCGAAAGAAGCCTTTATCTGCGAGACTCCCGTCAAGGGATTGTAAGCATGAAGAGAGCCGTTAGTTCCTATCCAATAGTTGCCTTGTGTATCCCTATATATCAGATAGGTTCCTTCTGGTGAGGCAGGATGCGATACCAGACGACCCTTCGCATCAAGTCCGAAAATACCATTATTCTGAACGGCACACCAAGTCATTCCGTTATCACCGGCACAGATGGATGTCAGCGAACCACCGATGTTCATGTGCAGATCAGCAAATTTCCAGCTTCGGAAGAGCGATTCTTTCTGAGGCAACAGCAACAAGCCTCGTTTCTGACCGCCCACCCAGATGTTGTCCTGGTTATCTTCGAAAAGGGCCCAAACACATGAGGTGTTCAAGTCGAAAGCTGCACTCTGATAGTCATACTGTGTCAGTTGACGACTACCACGGGGAATCCAACACAGTCCATTGCCCATCGTGCCAACAAAAAGATTTCCTTTACGGTCTTTCATCGCAACTCTGAAAAACAAATCCTTGCCGTTGAACGAGCCCATATCGATGAAATCAGTCTTTATCTCTCCATCACGATAATAAAGCAACCCATGAATACATACCATCAGTACGCCACCTTCGTATTCCACAAAATCAGTCACCGTACCATAAGGGGAAGTGAATTCTTCCAATTCTCCCTTTGGTGAACGACGAACAATGCTGTTACCATGACCAGATTTCCAAAAAGCACCTTCACTGTCGATGATGATATGACTGAAGTAGTTATTATCACTTGTCGCATAATCATTGAGTTTCTGGCTCTGATTATTGCGAATGTCCAGACGGAAGAGACCATAGCCTGCCGTACCTATCAGCAGATGGTCCTCATCTTCCTGAATCATGTGATTGATGCGTGGCACCTGTGTGGCTCCACGTAAGGGAATATGTTCAAAACGATCGTTGACATCGTCATACCTGTCAAGTCCTTTCTGCGTTCCCACCCAAACGGTACCTTTGGAATCTGCAAAGAGAAAAGAGATGACATTGCTGCAGACGGATGTCGTGTCATCTGTCTCATGAAGATAATTCGTAAACCGATAGCCATCGTACTTGTTCAAGCCATACTCCGTTCCTACCCAGATATAACCCACTTTATCCTGACAGATACGGGTAATCTGGTTACTCGACAATTTGTCTGAGGTATAGAAATGTACCGTCTGGGCTGAGCTGGTGAGGCATAAAAGCTGAAGCGTGAAGAATGCTACACACAGCAGATAGCGGCTTATCTTGTTTGTCTTGGTCATCATCATACTCATTTAAAGATAGAAGATACTCTCCGGTCCCATATTGAAGAGCAGGTCGAGGATAGACAGATTAGGCAGGAAACCATGTTTCTGCTGATATACTTGGTAATAGGGCCTAGGGGTGAAGTCTGGATCAGGAGCAGAATGCTTAGGGCGTATCGCCTCACGATAGTCATTATCCGAGGAACGAGAATACTCTCCGGTTAAAGTAACCTTGGGCTGAATGTCGATCAATTCGCATATTTTGGTGCGGATGGCCTCGTTGTAATCCAACAGATAGTCCCATCGTTGTTCATAGAACGGACGGATGTCGTCTTGGTAATACTCAAAGAAAGGTGATTCGCTGTAGGCAGTAACAAGAGCGTTCCAATGCAGATGGCGCCAATTGCCATGATCGCTGACCTTCAAGTCTTTGATCAGAGGGCTTACAGTATGCTCTACGGGTACTGTCAAGGCCTGAATACCGTTTGGGGCTGCTATCAGACAACGGTTACGATAGGTCTGCTTCTGGAAACTCTCCCACTGTTCTATCTCAGCCTCATCGGAGCGATAGAGTTTCTGATACCACTGGACAGGCCCAAAATATGTTGTGCTGAGCAGAACGGTCATCGGGGCAGTAATAAGCGTTCACTACGATAACCTTTCCAGAAAGGAGCCGACGGTTCACGACTGTAAAGCACCAGACAAGCACGTCCGATGATGCGCTGCTCGGGGATGAACCCCAACTGGCGGCTACTCAACAAATTGTTTTTACCAACAGGTTCCACCCAATAATAGTCCTGATCGGCACAATTCACCAGACCAGGAACCACAACATTCTTCATAATCGTATCCCCCGGCACTCCCGCACAACGACAGATCAGCACCTCACCCAGCGAATCC
Organism: Prevotella sp.; assembly: GCA_016283605.1. GTDB lineage: Bacteria > Bacteroidota > Bacteroidia > Bacteroidales > Bacteroidaceae > Prevotella. The sequence continues at coordinate 102 of JAEENF010000068.1, read as the reverse complement.
TCGAACGCGATGAAATCACCTTTTTTTATGTCCTGACGACAGATACGGCCATAATCGAAGAGTCCGCCTTTCTCACCAGTACGCAAGCCATAACTCCAACGG
>JAEENF010000067.1 GCA_016283605.1 Prevotella sp. | reverse complement strand
GCAAAGATTATCAAAGAACTGAATGGCTCTGATGATCCTTCTGAGCAAAAACGTGTTTACAAGACCATCTTTACCTACCTAAACAATAACTTGCTGGTATGATTATAAAGAACATAACTATCGAGAACTTCCGTAGCTATTATCGAGAGAATTCCATTGACGTAGGTAATGGCTTGACACTCATTATTGGTGCAAATGGCGACGGAAAAACAACTTTCTATGAAGCATTGGAATGGTTGTTTGACACCGTGGGCAATATGCCCAAGGTGGATACAAAATATATCTCCAAGAAAAGAAGCTCAGAACTGATTGAGACAGATTCTGCCTATGTACGCGTGTCTATGACTTATGTGAACGACGGTAATGAGCGAACAGTACAAAAGTCCTTCAAATTCACAAAAAGTCTGAGTGGTGAAATATCTACATCAAACTATTCCCATGAGTTATTCATCCAGAATGGTGTAGAGAAAGATGTAAAGGAAGGTGAGCAGGCCATTAAGATGTTTGACAGGGACTTTGCATCTTCCATTCGCAAGTATTGTCTGTTTAAAGGCGAACACGAACTAAACATCTTCAACAAAGAAGAGGCTATGAGTTACCTCGTGGAGACTTTTAGCCAGATTAGGGACTTTGACCCTTATTTGAAGTTTATGGGCGAAGCCAAGAAAATGGCAGAACTTGCCACAGACAATGCAATTAAAGCGGATAAGAAGAATACTACTGCTGCACAAAATCTTCGAAACAAGATAATAGAAGAAGAGAAACAAATAGGCAATTTCCAATCTGAGTTAAAGCAGAAGTTGACAGATGCAGTTAACTTTCAGACACTTTTGGAAGACTTGGAAAAGAACAAAGAAGCTTCAAAGGATTTAGTAGATCTAAATGGTAGGCTGGAGAACCTGAAACTAACCAAAGATCAAATACAAAGAAGTATCAATGAGAACTACACATTCCGTCTCCTTGATGAAATGTGGATTCTGATGGGTTTTGAACCGATTGCGCAAGAGTATCGTGAATTTGTTGGCAAACTTGACCAGGAACAGAGGCGTCAACAAAGTAAGTATGACCAAGAGGTCGGTAAGAAGAAAATTGTTGCGCAAATTCAAAAGGAACTTAACGAAGGTAAGGTGCCGCTTGCTATCAATGTGCCAGATGAGAACACCATGCGCGAGATGATTGACGACGAATACTGCAAGGTTTGTAACCGTCCAGCACCTAAAGGCTCTGACCCATACAATTTTATGAAAGCACGTCTTGAACAATTCCTAGCATCCCAAAAAGAGGATGAAGAGGAAGAGGAGGAAGTTGTTCCATTATTTAAAACAGCCTTCATTAAGGAGCTGTTAGATAGATATTCTATCCTGCATAACAATATGGGGTTCTTGACGAAACTGGATGGATACATTGATAAAGCCATTCGTGACAATCTAAAGAAGCACGAAGAGGTAGAAAAGTACACTTCCAATATTGACAAGGATGAGGAGCGTAAGAAACAGATACTGGCTCAGACTGAAGGTTTGACAGAAGAGCAGCTAATATCAGCTTACCAGAATATATCAGAATGGTGGAAAGGCAGAGTTGATGCAGAACGTCAATCTGAAATTCTTAAGACTAAGATAGCCAACCATCAGGCAAAATTAGAAGAATATCAGGAAGAGTATTCCAAAATATCTGAAGAATCATCTGCAGCCATGTACGGCAGAAGTAGCCAGGCTATAAGACGAATCCTTGATGCCTTTACTGGTGCAAAGCGTCGTAACAAGCGTGAGTTTCTCAACCAACTGGAAGCGGCTGCTAACGAATATCTTGCATTACTAAATAAGGGTGACTTCAGAGGTTATGCACAAATCGTAGAGAAGCAGGATAATAGCGCAGAGATTATTCTGATTGATACGGATGGTACGCGAATCTACAACCCAAACACGGCATTGAAAACCACCATGTATATGTCTCTTCTTTTTGCTGTCGCAAAGTTGACTACCATTAAGCATGAGAATGATTATCCTCTGATATTCGATGCACCTACATCGTCATTTACAGCAGCAAAAGAGAGCGATTTCTTTGGAGTTATTGCTGGTATCAACAAACAGACGATAATTGTCACTAAGAGCTTCTTGATAGAAGATGCTGATGGCAATTCTAAATTAGATAAGGAACGTCTGAAGGAGATTGACGCAAAGAAGTATCGAATTGAGAAAAAGCGTCCATTTGATGAAAAGGATCTCTCGACAATTCAAACAACTGTAGAATCTATTTAAAACGACAAGGTATGGCACTTAACGATAATAAATTCAATCAAGATGCTTTCACACGCATCTTTGACGTATGGGCAAGAAAGACTCCGTCATACGAGAAACATTATGAGCAGGAAGTCATAAAGGTTATATCTGATTTTGGAAAGGGAACAAATGAGGCCTCAGACGCTAAGGGTAAAATCCTTGGTGCTGGATACGAACCCCTTATTATGGCTTTCTTTATTGGTTTGTATAGCAATAAGAAGATACCGTTCGACCAATACGCAGACATAAAGGATTTGGGGCAGCCCATCCAGTTTTGGGGAAACTTGGACTCAAAAAAAGGACGAAGAGCATATCCCAGATTAAAGGAGTATATCTTCGTTGCTCTTGTTGCAAGGACACCAGAAATTGACTGGATTGCATTAGACAAAGGAAAGTGGACTATCAATGAAACAGTCGCTTTGTTGATGTCGACGATGGAAGAGTACATCAATTATGGTTTGGCAATTATCGCAGACAAATTGAAAGAAGATGAAAGTTATTTCTACAACAAGAATTCCTTCATCGATATTTTCAAGGAATTGACTCATCCAAAAGTAGAATCAGAAAAGATAGTATCAGAAGATATTCCAGAGTCATTATAAGGGCTCCCCTCAAAATGAAAAAATTATTTGGCATATTATCTCTCGCCTTGCTCTTGCTCTCATGTCAGAACAAGAGCAAGCAGGAGTATTCGCCTACATTGAAAGAAGCTCAAAGTGAAGAGTCATATCAGCAGCCTGATACGGCTGTGACAGAAGAGGTAAAAGAGCTGCAGGAAGAGGTGAAGGTGCCATCAACTCCTACAGCTTCCTCATCCTCTCACTCACATGAATCGAGCAGTTATGACAATATGCGAGGCTTCGACCCAGCGTCAGAGGATGACATGGAGGATAATGGCATGAGCCGCTATATGGAGAACAATGATGAGGAAGGTTGGGACTGACGATGTAACACATGGCTCCTGTCCCTCTGTGCACACGATATAACGAAGAAATCCGAATGAATAACGAGCTTGACATCAGTCCCAGGAAGCAGCAGCTGAAGGAGGAGTATGAGCGCCTGCAGCAGGAGTATTCCGAACTCATCACAAAACGTGATGACTTGGTGCAGCATGAGATTCCTCGTCTGGAGGCACTCTATATGGAGGCCATCGGACAATTGCAGTATGAGGAGCTGTGCCTGCAATATGACATTGCCCTGCTGAAATATGAGCGCGATCTGCTGCAGTCGTATATCAACAGGGGAGAGGAGCCTGATATCAAGGTGGTGTTTCAGAAGGTGGATGAGGCTGCTGAGACCTTCAATCAGAATATCCATCAGGAAGAAGAGAAGATCAAGAAGGCCAAGGAGTATATCGAAGAGCATAAGGAGGAGAACAGCAAGCAGCAGGAAGCAGAGAAACTGGAACTGAAGCAGATCTACAAACGTCTGGTGCACAGGCTGCATCCCGATTTGCACCCAGAACAGACGGAATGGGAGCGGGAATTGTTCCTGAAAGTGCAGGAGGCATATCGTAATGAGGACTTGGAGCGTCTTCGCCAGCTGGAGGCTGAGCTGAATGCAGGAATGCCATTTACCTCTGTGGAGAGCGATACCATCGAGGATTGGGAGGAGCGCGTCAGGAAGTTGAAGGAGCAGATAGCTGCTATCGAGGATGAGATAAGCCGGATAGAGCATGAATTCCCCTTCACGTATCGTGATAAGCTGAATGATCAGGAGTGGATTGCCGCCCAGAAGGAGGAAATCCGCGTAAGAATAGAGATGCTTCAAGAAGAAAAGGAGCGTCTGGAGAAGATCGTTGAAGTGTTAAGACAACAGGCTAATGAAGAATCAGATTGCTAAGATCAGTCCGGAGTTGCTGGAGATGATGGGGTCGAAGTTACCCAACAGTCTTCAGCCTTTCAGCAGGGAGATATTCTTGCTGGATATCGTTGTGGCTGGTACCACGCATTGCGAAGATATCGACTACGTTTATCCGTATCTGGAAAAGGGTTTGGTGCTCAGGATGCAGCGTATGCCCGAGAACAAGCACGATGAGAATGCCATAGCCATCTATTTTGATGATACAAGGATAGGCTATGTGCCTCGTGAACTGAATCTGGTGATCTCTCGTCTGATGGATGCTGGCAAGGCTTTCTTCTGCAGGGTTGAGGCTGTGGAGTTGGTGAATGACTATTGGGTGAAGATCGATGCAAAGATATATATGGTGGAGTAAGATGAAGCTTCTAACATAACTTTTTTCTTTTTATTTGTTAAATAATTGCTGTTTTATTTGGATTGTATTGGAATTATTCCTATCTTTGCAGCGTCATCAAGAAGATGATAGGGGCAGGGCGAAAGCCGTGTACCGCCACAAGGTCGTTTATTAGCGGCCTTATTTTTTTTATAACACATGGTTCTTCGACGAGCGAAGCGGCAGAGCCGAGCGCCTGACCCTCTGTGCACACGATACCCCCTAATGGATGTAAACGAAGAAATAATTACCTTGCAAAATTTGGAAGTTATTGATATAATTAGTATCTTTGCAGCCGAAAATGGTTTCGAATACCGCGCCTGATTGCATCTCGGGAGGGAGAGGGTTCGAAAACCTTTCAAGTTTCGAATACCGCGCCTGATTGGATCTCAGGAGGGAAGGGTTCGAAACGACATGCGGGGGGTGTACCACGAAAGTGGAGCCTCCTGTTACGTTTATATAATAATACATTATGATCATGGGGTCGGTTCTACTGATCTTTTTTTACGTTGAAAATTTGGATGTTCGAGAATAAGTTCGTATCTTTGCCTTCGCATTTGAAAACAATTGAACCGATGGAAGTGCACAGGGGGTCAAGAACGATGTGTAATACAGAAACTTCAAAAGTGATCAGTAGACCCCGTGATTCCTGGACTAATCAACAACAAGTACAATAACAAATTAAAATTCAACGATTATGAGAAAGTATTTATTCCTTTTACTGCTCCTGTCGGCAGTGAGTGCAAATGCACAGACGTTTGACGAGGCTGACCTCGTAGGTACATGGACAACAACAGGCTTGGCCTATGCTCCGTACAAAATCACTAATATTGAGAGCATTACTCTTGGTGATGGTATGTATGATTCTGGGAAGGGAGACGCAGCTTGGTGTGGCTTTTTTGAGAACATAACTAGCGTAAAGAATCGCGATGGTGAAGAAGAAACAAGAATATATGAGAAAGAACAGATTAACGATTTCTTTATATCTAACAACAACAAACTACACATTGTCCAAGAATCTATGACTTTCCACTTCATCATTGAGGAACTCACTGCAACAACGCTGAAAGTCAAGACTTACGACGGACAGAGTTATTCGTTCACCAAGGACAACTCCAGCGCGGCCGTCAGGGCTGTAGACATGACTCGCTCAGCTGATAACTCCACCTATAATCTCAGCGGCCAGCGGGTAGAGAACGTCACGACCGACGGCATCTACATCCAGAATGGCCAGAAGAAGGTCGTCAAAAGATAATTGATCATGTTGATCAGGGGTCTTTGATCTTTTTAAAGAAGAAAATGGAAAACGGAAGTCATTCGGCTTCCGTTTTTCGTCTGGTTTTTGAAATAATCGCCTAATCATTTGGAACTTATTGAAATATTTCGTATCTTTGCGGCGTGAAGGATGAAACGGCAGAGAGAGCCATGATGTCGGAACGGAGAACGGGTGATATACTCGTATGAGTGGGTTCGAGTCCTACCACCTGCCAGGCCTTCACCGTAAACATTATGTTAAACTTTAAATTGTATGCGTATGAAAAAGAAAAAAGCAAAAAAATCGGCAAAAAGTTGCTCAGTTGATAAACTTTTAATATCTTTGCAGCGATGAAACGAAGAATCATTGCCTACAAGAATTACTACAAGGACTTCTTCGAGTCATTGGATGAGGGAACGCAAGAAAAGATCCTATACGGGATGCTTCTGCTAAAGACCCAGGAACGTTTACCGTCAAAATTCGTCAAACCGATACGCGACGGTCTCTTTGAATTAAGAATCGAGTGGCAGAGCAATATCTACAGGATATTCTTCTGTTTTGATGAAGGACAAGTGGTGGTGCTCTTCAACTGTTTCCAGAAAAAGAGTCAGAAGACACCGACAAAGGAAATTAATAAAGCATTAAAACTGAAAGCAGAATATGAAGAAAGAAAAAAACATGGAGATCTTTGATGTGGATGCGCAGTTGGATGCGGCATTTGGAAAAGAAGGCACTCCAGAACGAGCAGCAGCCGAAGAAAGGGCCAACGCCTTCTTTACCGGGCAGATAATTGAAGAAGCACGAAAGAAGGCAAATATCACTCAGGAGGAACTGGCTGCAAGAATTGGAACCAACAAGTCGTACATCTCCCGCGTTGAAACAGGACGCACAGAGCCCAAAGTATCGACCTTCTACCGCATCATCGCCGCCCTCGGCCTTACGGTAGAACTCACTCCGGCGGTGTAACACTGGGACGGTTTTTTATGAGAAAATAATCGGGAAAACATTTGGTTTTCTCGATTATTTTTTGTAACTTTGTAGGGTAAAAGAGAGGTGGTTCCGGCCACGAGAAAACCCTAGTAATTCACCATTTAAAACATGTAAAGTTATGAGTAAAACCGTTAGAACGATCCTTCAGATCATTAGTTATGTCATCGCAGCCATTCTTGGTGCGGCTGGAGAAGCCGTGATGTAAATCATTGAACATTGAACATTGACCATTGAACATTAACGAAGGCCGCAATTAAGCGAGAACAATGCCAAATCGCATTTGAGCATTGTCGAGCGTGAGCGGACTCGATGTGAAACATCAAGGCCATGGAAAACCAGAAAGGCTTCAAAATCTCTCAGTACGCCTGTGCGGTGCTGCTCATCGTGAGCAGTATCGCGCTGGTGACGTATCAGGTCATCGAGATCGACGACGTGGCGGGCGGGCTGCTCTATTACGTGGCGCAGTCGTTCCTGTTGGCAGGCTCGATCTTCGGACTGGACCAGTACATAAAGATATTAAAGAAAAAAGAACCATGAAAGAGATTATCAATGACATCAGACTGTCAAAGCACTTTAAGCTGAGCGAGTTTCTGAATCTAAAGAAATATCCGGAGAACATCCCGACGATGCAGGTCGTGGCGAATCTTGCCTACGGCTGCCACTTCCTTCTGGAGCCAGCTCGCTTAGAGGTAGGCCCAATCATCATCAATTCGGGCTTCCGCTGCGAGGCCGTCAATCGCAGGGTAGGGGGCGTCAAGAATTCCCAGCATCTTCTCGGCCAGGCTGCCGACATTCGGCCTCAGAATCCAGCTCAATTCCAACGCCTCGTCGACTTCCTCAAAGCCAACGCCCTCACCGACCAGCTCCTCACCGGCTCCACCTGGCTCCACATCTCCTGGAATCCTTTCGCCCTGCCTCGCCACTATATCCGCATCGGCTACTACAAGTAAAACCTATCGCTGGGGCCTGGCCCCGGTGATAGGTAAACTTTTGCGGAAGGTGAGGGATTCAAACCCCCGATACCCGAAAGGGGTATACCGGATTTCGAGTCCAGCGCGATCGATCACTCTGCCAACCTTCCAATATGTCAATGCATCACAGCCCTCGTTTGGACTTTTGCGGATGCAAAGGTAACAACTTTTTCCGATTCCACCAAATTTATAAGGGTAAAAGTTGCCTTATCGGCGACTTTTATTCGAAAGAAAGTTTATTGAGACGGCTTTTTAGTTGCTCGGCCTCGGATTTGCGGATGCTTAATCTGATCTCGCAGGTGTTGTCATAGGTCTGCGAGACGATGCGGGGCTGCATCTCCTTGACGATGCGCATGACGTCGTTCATCATGGGGTAGGCGAACGAGTAGGTGATGATTTCCTCCACCTGCCGCGTTTCGATCTCGGAGTGGGCGATGGCATCGGCAGCGGCTTCGCGATAGGCCACGATGAGTCCGCTGGTGCCGAGGTTCACGCCGCCGTAGTAACGCACCACGACGATGAGGATGTCGGTGAGCTCGTTGCTGTTGATCTGTCCGAGGATGGGTTTGCCGGCCGTGCTGGAGGGCTCGCCGTCGTCGTTGGCACGGAAGTCGAGTCTCTCGGGACCGAGCATATAGGCGTAGCAGACGTGGCGGGCGTCGTAGTATTTCTTGCGATAGCCGGCAAGCAATTCCTTGATCTCGTCGACGGTAGACACATGATGAGCGAAGGCGAGGAACTTGCTACGTTTGTCGGTGTAGTAGCCCTCGCCTCCGGTCTTCAATGTCTTGTATTCGTCAAGCATTATACTCCTGCCAGGACTTGATCTTCACATCGTCGAGATTCATGGCGGTGAAGGCCTCGATGAAGGCCTTGGCCAGACGGACATTCGTCATCAGAGGAATGTTGTGGTCGATGGCACCACGACGGATCTTGTAACCGTTGGTGAGCTCGCGAGAGGTGTGGTTCTTAGGCACGTTGATGACGAGACCAACCTTGTGCTGAGAGATGAGATCCATCACATTCATTGAACATTGACCATTGACCATAGAACATTCTTCATCAGGCCAGGCCACGCTGATGGCCTTCACACCGTTGTCGTTGAAGAACTTGGCTGTTCCGCCAGTAGCGTAGATGGTATAACCCTTCTTGGCCAGCTGCTGAGCAGGCTCGAGCAGGCTTACCTTGCCCTTGGCACCACCAGAGGAGATTAGCACGGCATCCTTAGGAATAGAGTAGCCGGTAGCGATCAGCGAGTTGAGCATGGCCTCGTTGAGGTCGTCGCCCAGACAGCCTACCTCACCCGTAGAGCTCATGTCGACACCAAGTACGGGATCGGCGTTCTGCAGACGGGCGAACGAGAACTGGCTGGCCTTCACACCGATGCGGTCGATGTCGAACTCGCTCTTCTCAGGCTTCTGATATGGCGCGTCGAGCATGATCTTCGTAGCCGTCTCGATGAAGTTGCGCTTCAGGATCTTCGATACGAAGGGGAACGAACGAGAGGCGCGGAGGTTACACTCAATAACCTTCACCTCGCGGTTCTTGGCCAGGAACTGGATATTGAACGGACCGCTGATGTTCAGCTCGGCTGCAATCTTGCGGGCGATCTTCTTAATCTGACGGATGGTGGAGAAGTAGATGTTCTGAGCAGGGAACACCATCGTGGCATCACCAGAGTGAACACCGGCATACTCCACGTGCTCGGAGATGGCGTACTCGATCACCTCGCCCTTGTCGGCTACGGCGTCGAACTCAATCTCCTTCGTCTCAGTCATGAACTTCGATACCACTACGGGGAACTCCTTCGACACCTCGGTAGCCATGTTCAGGAAGCGATGCAGCTCCTCCTCGTCATAGCAGACGTTCATCGCAGCACCCGAGAGCACATAAGAAGGACGCACGAGGACGGGATAGCCTACCTTGGCCACAAACTCCTTCACATCGTCGAACGAGGTGAGGGCCTGCCATGCGGGCTGGTCGATACCCAGTTTGTCGAGCATAGCCGAGAACTTGTCGCGGTTCTCTGCACGGTCAATATTCACCGGCGATGTGCCCAGCACGGGAACACCCTGGCGATAAAGTTTCATGGCGAGGTTGTTAGGAATCTGACCACCCACGGAAACGATGACACCACGAGGCTGCTCGAGGTCGATGACGTCGAGTACACGCTCCAGCGAGAGCTCGTCGAAATACAGACGGTCGCACATGTCGTAGTCAGTAGACACGGTCTCGGGGTTGTAGTTGATCATGATGGACTTATAACCCAACTTGCGGGCGGTGTTGATGGCATTTACGGAACACCAGTCGAACTCTACGGAAGAACCGATACGGTAAGCGCCTGAACCTAAGACGACTACAGACTTCTCATGAGAGTAGTAGTTGATATCGTGTGCAGCGGCATATTTCTCATTCGTAGGATCGCCGAAGGCGGGTGTATGCGTGTAGGTGAAGTAGAGGTAGTTGGTGAGCTCAGGATGCTCAGAGGCTACCGTCGGGATGCGCTTCACACTCGGCACGATACCCTTCTGCTTACGATATTTGCGCACCTCAAGATTCTCCTTCTCCATATTCGTGGACTTCGACTTCATCACGAAACGGGCGATCTGGAAGTCAGAGAAGCCACAACGCTTCACCTCCAGCAGCAGGGCATCGGGAAGTTCCTCGAGCTTGTTGTATTTCAGCAACTCGTGCTTCAGGTCGACGATATGCTTCAGACGCTCCAGGAACCAGACATCGATCTTCGTGAGCTCTTCGATGCGCTCGATGGTGTAACCCTCTTCGAGCGCCTGAGCGATGGCGAAGATACGCAGGTCGGTGGGGTTGGCAAGTTCCTCGTCGAGGTTGTCGAACTTCGTGTGGTCGTTGCCCACGAAGCCGTGCATGCCCTGACCGATCATTCGCAGACCCTTCTGCATCATCTCCTCGAACGAGCGGCCGATACTCATAATCTCGCCGACGGACTTCATCGACGAACCGATCTGACGGCTGACACCGGCGAACTTCGTGAGGTCCCAACGGGGGATCTTACAGATCATATAGTCGAGGCTCGGAGCGACGTATGCACTAGAAGTGGTGCCCATCTCACCGATCTGGTCGAGGGTGTAGCCGAGAGCGATCTTGGCAGCGACGAAGGCGAGGGGATAACCGGTGGCCTTTGAAGCAAGGGCTGAAGAACGTGACAGACGGGCGTTGATCTCGATGATACGGTAGTCGTTAGTCTCAGCGTTGAAAGCAAACTGAATGTTACACTCACCGACGATACCGAGGTGCTTAACACACTTGATGGTGATCTCCTGCAGCATCTTCACCTGCTCTTCACGGAGCGAACAGGTCGGAGCCACAACGATAGACTCACCAGTATGGATGCCGAGAGGATCGAAGTTCTCCATTGAGGCTACCGTGAAGCAACGGTCGTTGGCATCGCGGATGCACTCGAACTCGATCTCCTTCCAACCCTTCAGACTCTCTTCGACCAGAATCTGGGGAGCGAAGGTGAAGGCTGACTCAGCCAGTTCGATGAACTTCTTCTCATCGGGACAGATGCCAGAGCCGAGACCACCTAGGGCGTAAGCCGAACGGATCATGATGGGGAAACCGATCTCGTGGGCGGCCTTCAGGGCGTCTTCCATCGACTCTACGGCGTGAGAGACGGGAACCTTCAGGTCGACCTCGCCCAACTTCTTCACAAAGAGGTCGCGGTCCTCGGTATTCATGATGGCCTCTACGCTGGTGCCCAGCACTTCAACGCCGTACTCCTTCAGCGTGCCGTTCAGATAGAGCTCGGTACCGCAGTTCAGCGCGGTCTGTCCACCGAAGGCCAGCAGAATGCCGTCGGGACGCTCTTTCTTGATGATTTCGGTCACGAAGTGGGTATTTACGGGTTGGAAATACACCTTGTCGGCAATACCTTCCGACGTCTGGATGGTCGCGATGTTGGGGTTGACGAGTACACTCTTGATGCCTTCCTCGCGAAGTGCCTTCAATGCCTGAGAGCCGGAGTAGTCAAACTCACCGGCTTGTCCGATTTTCAAGGCGCCCGAGCCAAGAACAAGCACCTTCTTCAGTTCTTTTTTCATATTAATTGGGTTGATTTTTGAGAATTCCTATAAATCGCCTGCAAAGGTACAAAGAAATCTGGAATCTACCAAATCAATTGGAATTTTTTGCTCGCCGAGAATCAGAGTTCCCTTTCCGCCATGACTCTCGATGAGGATTTCCTTACGGTTCATCTCGATGTGTATCGGACCGAAAGGTGTTGGTACGTCGCCACTTATCCACTCGAGACCACCCAAAGAGGGACGGATCTCGTATTCCTCATAGCCAGGTTTGGTGGGACGCACGCCGAGGAAGTATTTGCCTAACAGATAGAGCGGGCTGGCTCCCCAGGCATGACAGAGCGACTTGCCGTAAGGACGACCGTACATGGCGAGGTGCTCGGTGCCTTTCTCCGAAGGGACGTATTTCTCCCAGAACGTCGTGGCTCCCTCGCGAAGCATGCCGCCCCAGTAGGACTTGATCTCTTGGAGAACCTCCTTATGGTGGCCCATCGTACAAAGGGCTTCGAGTTCGTAGAAACGCATATAGGGTGTGGTGATGGCAGGGATGTCGGGGTTTAGCATGACACTCTTCATGATCTCGCGGCGTTCCTCCTCATAGGCGAGGCCGTAGAGGATGGCGAACATGTTGGGGAACTTGGTGATCTGACGATTCATCTGGCCGTCCTCGATGGCGTGGTAGTACGCCTTCTGCTCGTAGCTCCAGAAGGTCTGCTTGATCTTGTTACGCAGTTCCTCGGCTTTGACGCGATAGGTGCTCTTGTTGATGCCCAGGAGTTTGGCACATAGCGCCATCGTCTCCATCGCTTTCATCAGGAGAATCTGTTCGAAACAGAGTGTGCCGCGTTTGTGCATGGGGAAGTCTACCCAGTCGACGAAGATCCAGTCGTCGGGTTGGCCCTCGGCCATGCCATTGTCGTTAAGACGTCCCTCGACGTAGTTCATCAGCGTCACCATACGGGGCCACATCTCGCGGACAAAGTCCACATCGCCTGAATACTGGTAGTAGTCGAGGATGGATTTGAACCAGTAGAAGGTGTAGTCCATGATGGTGTTGACGTGCGCCGTCACAGGATCCTTGCCTCGCAGCTGCCGGATGGTGCGCTTCACGCATTCGGTATCGAAACGCAGGTAGTAGTTCATCAGATAGCTTTGGATGGCGTCGCCACTCCAGGTCCATCGGTCGCGTTTGATGCCGTCCATGAAAAACTCCCGCGTGGTGAGGTCCAAGGTGTAGGCGGAGATCTCCCATATCTTATTCAGTTCTTCATCAGAACATCGGAAGGAACCACTTCGCTTTGGGTCATATGGCGCATATTCATAATCCATGAGCACCTCGTCGTAGCTGCTGTCTTCGTCTTTCTCAATGTAGACATAACGGAAGGCCTTGCTGCCCAGCGTCTCACCTTCGTGGAGGAGGTCGAGGGTCTCGCAATGTGCTTTGTCGAGGGCCTCTTCTTCGCTCTCGCCATAGAAGATATGAACGGCGCCTTTGAGACCTTTTACTTTCAGATAACCGAATGTCTCACGACCGAAGTCGTAGAGGGTTCCGTTTGTTGTTGTAGCACGACTACAAACTGGACGTTGTTCCTTGCGTGCTAACTGATAGGCGGAGGGTGGGGTATCAATACTGTTGAAGTTCCAGGAGGCAGCAGGGACGTAGATGCCCGAACCATGAGCCACGCCGTTCTCATCAATCCAGAGCTTATCCTCATAGGTGACGAGCCAGGTGCTGTCGGTCTTGACGGTCTTGCCGTCAATAAAGAGGGCTGGGGGAGTGGCTTGATTCCAGACTTTCAGATTCAGTTTGTGACGGCCTTTCGGAACGGTTAGGGTCTTATAGCTGTTGTTCAATCCCCACTTGACCTCTCCTGACTCAGGGGAGGAGAGTTTTCCGTCGAGGGCGAGATTGAACTGTCCCTCGCAGGCGATGGTGACGGTTTCTTCTTCTGTAAGCTCAAAACTCTTCGAGAACTCCACCGTGACAAAATGCGAGTCCTGTTTCCAAAATGGCGGGAACATCGCCCCGCGTTCGGTGCGCCGGTTGTTGAAGATATTTCCCAGCCAGATCTCAAAATCTCCAGGATACCAGATCCAATTTGCTTCCGCCATAGATAATACGATTTACTGCTGAATACCAGCTTTGTTCTTGATGTCGTTACTGACCTGTGGGCCGTTGTTCTCCCAGACGTTTCCTGGGCCGTTGGCATTCTGGAGGTATTTCTCTGAGGGGGTCCAGTTGTCGCGGACGGTGATGTTCGAGGAGCCCTCGTCGGTATACAGATAGAACCAATGGTTGGGATCGTGTACATAACTGGGTTTCGCGATGTCGCGAACGACGTTCTCGCTGATTATAGTGCCAGGTTGGTTGCCGAGGGTGTAGATGCCGGCGCAGTCGTACATGTGTTGGGCGTAATTATAGATGAGATTCGCATGGACCTTATTGTCCTTCATACATACCGAATCGCGATTCCAGCCCCAACCCAAGGATATGCCCGTATAGGAGACATCGTGGATGGTGTTGTGTTCGATGGTGATGCCGCTGACGTAGCCTGCTGCGATGGCCACGCAGCCCCAGTCGTCGTTGGCGATGTCGCAGAACTCCGACTGTTCAATAGTCAGCCCGTTGCATACTTCTCTCGAGTCTGCTGGTTGGTAGGGCAGATGAGTCTCTAAACCTTCAGGCGAGAAACTCCCGACCACCAGGCCGTTCATGGCGATATCATTAAATCTGCAGTTGCTCACCTTTCCGCCTTTGCAGCCGATGACATAGTCGAGCCCGGAGCCTCCGAGGTGTTCAAAGCGACAGTTGTCGAAATTGACGTTCTCGGCGTAGCGTAGTTCTACGGCGGCGTCTGCTCGGCCGAGCCAGCCCTGATTGTCGAGCTTGTGATTGTTCGGGCGGTCGATCTGTGGACGAAGCTTATAGGCTTCCGTCAGATACATGCCTGCCTGTAAAGGTACATGCCCTTTTTGCGATGGCCGCATCCACGTGGTGTGGCTGAAAGTGACACCCTTGATGGTGATATCGCGCACAGGATGGTCAGGTGTACCTATCACCTCGATAAGGGTCTCCACAACGGGATAGACGGCGGTAAAGGCCTCTCCCCATACTATGCCTTCGCGGTCACGCGGATAATACCATAGTTTCTGAGCGCGGAAATCATAAAACCATTCGCCAGGCCAGTCGAGCAGCTCCTTGGCATTGGTGAGATAGAAGGGTGAGGGATGGCCTGTATTCGGTGTCATTGGTGAAGGCCACGGATGTTCGAACTGCAGCTTCGCCTCGGGGTCGTGAAAACGCACGGCTACTGAGTCGCCCTGTGGCGTGAGTGACTTGATACGAAGATTAGAGGTACACCACATTTCATGCAGAACCATCTCTGGAAGTGCTGCCGTCTTCTTCAGCAGGGCCTTGGGGATGCTCTTCTTCGGCACCCAGAGAATCTGGTTCTTCTTGTCGTAAGTGAGGATGCGATGCATCTGTTCGAAGTCTACGACATCGCGGGCACGGACGGCTTTTTCCTGATTCACCCATAACTGACGGAAGTCTATGGGATAACCGTTGAAGTCGGGGATGTCGGCCGTATAGAATTTCCCTTCTTTCTTCCATACATTGATGCGGTTGCCACCGCTGATGATGGCACCTTGGCCTTCGATGGTCAGTCCACTATCCTCAGGACGCAACCGTATGGGCTCATAGAGTTGATAAATGCCTGGCGCCAGACTGATTGTCACAATCGTCGTTTGCCCTCCTATCCGCTTCATCTCGCGCGCTTTCCTGACGGCATCTGCTAAGGATGAATCGGGTGTGATCCTGATTTCATGGAAATCAATGACCTCTTTTGTTGCCAGCGCATTCAGGCACCAGCAGCATATCATCACCAATATCTTCCACCTCCCGGTCATTATCATGTTCAATGTTTTACGTTCAGCCAGACGCTCATGTCGTCTATGCCCCGGTTGTCCCAGGCGTAGTAGGGAATGAGACGTATCTTCACCTTGTTTTCGCTTTTAGGACGCCAGACCTCGCGGTAGAGCGTCTCGTTGTCCCATTGGTTCCATGGTGCGGTCTGCATAGCTTCGCCCTCGAGGGCAATCACCTCGTGGCCGGCGATGGTGACGCGCGACTCCTTGAACTTGATGTCGGCGGGCAGCGAGAGTTCGTTGATACGGTAAGTATAATCGATGTCCTGACCTTCGAGGCAGTAGACCAGCGGACCACGCATCACACAGACCTGGTTCTTTGCTTCCTCCACGAGCGGGTTGGCTTCCATCAGACGCGGTTTCATCTCCATATAGATCTCGATGACGTCGCCCTTCTTCCACTTCGGATGATTCTCCGTGGTGGATATTTCCGGATCTCTCCTTGATAACCCGGATCTCTCCGTCCGCCATTCCCCCCGTACTTGTTCACCGTTGAGCTTCACGCTATATTTGTCACACCAGTCAGGAATGTGCAGTTTGACGGTCGAGAGCTTCTTCGCTTTCTTGATCTCGATGCGAACTTTCCCGTCCCAGGGGTAGTCGGTCACCTGCTCGATTTCAAGGTCTTTCGTTTTAAGGGTGTTCTGGCCGTAGAGGTTTACGTAGAGGAGTGTGTCGTCCTTAATAGAATAGGCGTACTCCTGCGCTTCGCAAAGCGTGCGTACGGTGTTCGGCGGACAACAGAAGCAGGAGATGTAATGTTGGCGATGCTTCGGCCAGCGCATCACGTAGGGGAACTCCTTCGTGCGACGCAACGTCTCGGTATAGAAATAGTCCTTACCGTCGAGCGAGATGCCGGAGAGAATGCCGTTATAGAGTTCGGTCTCAATGTTGTCGAGGTATTTGCCGTTGCCCGTAGTCTGGAACATACGCCATGAGAACAATAGCATGCCAATCTGCGCACAGATCTCATTGTGTGCGGCCTCCTGTGGCAACTGAAACTGTCGACCATAAGCCTGGTGAATCTGCTGGATTGAGGGCTGGTCGTAGGTGGTGCCGTCGGGCGAAACACCATCGTAGAGGGCTCCGCAGCCGCCGGTGATATAGATCTTGTGATTCACGATGTCGTTCCAGATAGCTTCGAGGTTCTTCATCAGCTGTGCCTCGCCAGTCTCGGCATAGAGGTCGGCGACACCGGCATAGAGATAGTTTGCTCTTACGGCATGCCCCATTGCCTCATACTGGTCACGTAGCTTATGACGGTCCTGATTATGGTCCTCACCATTGGTCACAGAGTCGCGGATGGCGATGAGGCCTTTAGCCAGGATAAGATATTTCTCGTCACCCGTCTCACGATACATCTCCGCAGCACCCATATAGTGACTGGGACATATGGCATTGCGCGAGAGTTCTGCGGCATCGTTGGTGAGGAAGTTGTAGAGGAAGTCGGCGGCTTTCTTACTACATTCAAAGAGGGTGGTTTTACCTGTAGCACGTTTATGTATGATACCAGCCGTCATGAGATGGCCGAGGTTATAGGTTTCGAAGTTCAGACGCGAGGCAAAGGCTTTCTTGTGGTCGTTGCCAATCTCAATGCCGATATTGGTGTTGTCGCCAGCATGCGAGTCGATACCGAGGTTGCGTTCAGAGATGACGACTGGCGTATGGATATAGCCATCGTTGCGCTGGGCTAATCTGACTTGCTCAATGAAACGGTCCATCAGTTCGTCCAGTTCTCCGTCTTTCGTGATGGCATAGACCGCAGCACAGGCTTCGAGCCATTTATACATATCGCCATCGTGGAAAGGAGGGCCGTGATGCTTACCCTGTACGGTACCTGCTGCCACCTCGAAATTTCGGAAACCATTGCTGCCGTGAGCTCCTTTCTCGTCGAGTGTCTCCCAGGGCGTGTTCCATGTATTCCACATGTCCCATATAGTGGTACTGTGCATGGTATCAAAAACGTCTCCCCAGAAGCCTCCAGTCCATCTTACGGCTCCCAAAGGGGTGTTCTTCATTTTCGCCTCCTGACTGTTGCTCAGGTCCGTTAGTCCCTGGGCCTGCATTGGACTAAATGAAAATAGGGAAATAAAAAATGATAAACCTATCGCCTTATTCATATGTCTTAACTCCTATAGTTTTCCACCTCTGGCTCTTACTCGCTCATACCATGCTTCACGTTCTTTCACCAGGTCATATCCCCGTCTGGTGAGGTAGTTGTTGATACGTCCTTTGTATTTGCCGAAGACTTCGTGCTTCTTCTTCGAGCTTTCGGCATCGATGGCGAGTTCACGTGCTTCAATCAGCCAAGCCATAATCTGTTGCTTTTCCTCGTCTTTCAACGTCGGGATCATATCGCAATGGGCATCATAAGTAACCTTTACCACATTAAAGGTCATCACGTCTTTAACCTTCACGATATCTTGCTCTTTCAGATACATCGACAGGTCTGCAATGAATCCGTAATGCGAACGATAAAGCTTTGAATCACAGAGCGCTTCTGCAAGTTTCTTGTCCTTTTGCTTTAAGGAGTCTCGTTCGGCGTAGATGTCGTTCAGCTTAAAGTAACGATTGGCAATGATATTCACCACATTTTGTCCAAGAGGTGTCCAAGTGATGCCCAATTCATCGGTAGCCTTCTGAGCACGTCCGATGATGGTATTGACATAGTCTGCATCGCGTCCCTCGCTGTCGATCTTGACCTCTGGTTCGGGATAGCTATTGAAGATTTCCTTGAGGTAGCGCACGTTGGCACCATAGTTCATCTTTACGTTACGCACCATCGTTGTGTCGCGGCTTCGTTCTACGAAGAGCCACCCGTTCCATCCCATTTCATCGAGGACTTTCTTGATGGCCGGCATGTTGATCGTAGAGTCGTTGCGTAACCAGACTCTATCTGTGTTTGAGGCATGAATAGCGCAAATATTCTTTGCACCGAGTTGCTTCAGGTCTTTGGGAATATCCCAGCCGTTCTCTACGATGGTTTGGAACTTATAGAATATCGCAATACCGTTACTCTTGATCTCTTTCAACAATTTCAGATTACTTTTTGCATCCAGAGGGGTGTCGATGCCTACGACTTTTCCCCGTGACTTGGCTGTCTCGCCGATGTCATGCAGACGTTTGACAATCACGGCACGTTTCACTTTATCTGTAGTCCAGTCGTTACCGCAACCTCCAAGCGGCAGGAAGGCCACGCGTGTTCCCCCCATCTTGTCCATCGTGTCAAAGCAGTCGTCAACGAGTGCCATATAATTATCGCGCTTCGTCAGATCCTGGGCATAGAAACCGCTCATGGCTATTGCACCAATCTGGATTCCTAAAGAATCGGCTACATGTTTGAAATGTGCAGCCTCACGGTCATCACGCATCTTGTTGTCAAACATCTCACGTTGTCCCAGAGCGCCCATATCCATCTCAATGCCGTCGCTGCCTAGTTGTCGGGCTAGATCGAACTCTCCGAGTTTTTGTCTTTTAAGGATCATCCAGTCGCACACTCCAATTTGGTATGATTGTGCCATTAGCATCTCTACTCCCGCTGAAAGGGAAATAAAAAGGCCAATAAAGAAAATGCGATACTTCTTCATAAAGAGGGTTGGTTTATTTGTAAAAAGCCGACAAACTGATGGCAAGAGAGATACGTGCCTTCAATTCCTCTTTCTCTTTGGGTGAAAGGGGAGTCATCTTTTTCGTTTGATTTTTCTCCACCATAAAGCGTCTTTTTAATAAGGACGTTTTTATGGTGTATTGTAACCAATGATTATACAGCAATTTGCATTTCTCCAGCATATTCTCTCAGGCGAGAGATGCTGCGATGCATCAGATTACGTACGCTTTGGTAGTTGATGCCCATGATTCGGCAGATATCGTCATACTTGCGATGCTCGAGATAATAGAGATTGATGATTTGACGTTGTCTGGGAGAGAGCTTTTCAAAATATTTCTTGACGGAATCGGTAAGGGCCAGCTGACGTTCCATTCGCTCATGGTAGTATTCGTCATACTCTGCTACGACCTGCATATTGGCATCTGTGATTTCATTGTCACACAATTTCACGTTTCTGCGGAACTCATCGTTGATGCGGTTGCGGAGAGAGATATAGAGATAGCTCTCTATATTGTTGATGGCTCCTAATCCTTCCTTGCGGGTGAAGAGTTTTACAAAGACATCTTGGATACAGTCCTTCAAAGCCTCACGGTCTGAAGTGAACTTTGAACCAAAGGCAAAGAGTCCGTCGATATGTTTGTCGTAAAGATTCGAAAATTCTTCCATCTCTATTATTGTAATTAAGCAGTTTGCGTATCATGTAGTTTGTGAGTGCAAAAATAGCAATAATATATGAGACAGACCCCTAAAAAATGATTTTTTTCCTATAATAAACTATTTTTTTTGTTTTTTATACGATTTGGTTACAATCTTCTGAGCCAGATGACTTGATTTTCGTGGATATCATCTGGTGTGTAGGAATCCTTTAGTGTCAAAGATTTCTTCAGAAGTGTTATGTTACCATTCTGCTTATCGATGGCATAGACATTGTATTTCCCCATTGCGATATGTGCGCTGAGACGCTTTCCCAACGTGTATATAAGATAACCTTTTTCCGAATCACCAATCATCAGACCATCTTTGCAGTCGACAGGCGTCATTCTGCCGAGATCTTTGAGTAATGACAATTGAAGAGGTGTTGCCGTTTGACGGTTGATGGGGATATTGGGTAGTGAACCGCCGGCCATGAGGATAGCCCAACCATAATCGGGATATTGTTGCGCATAGAAAGTAACGGCCTTATCAGGATAGCGGTCGCGCATCTCACGAACAGCACGATAAGCCTCCATAAAACCTGTCTTGCCGACTTTCATTTTCCGCATCCATTGTCTGGGCGCCATATTCTTGCCGCCTTCTGGAGCCCATAGGCCTTCGGTGTTGTAGTGCCAGTAGCGGATGTCGATAATATCGACGACTTTATTGAGTGCGGGATCTGCAAGAATACTGTCTTGTACGTCTTTGGTACAGCTGAGGGCTATCAACGGATGGTGTCCAGTCTCTTTTTCCCAATCGGCGATGGTCTCTAGCCAGAACTTTGTGAAATGATATGGACCCGTGTATTCGGAACTGATGAAATGTACTACATTGGACTGGTCTTTGAGTTGGTCGAGACACATGCGGATATACTGTTGGTGAAGAGGTCGCAGCACGAGATTGTTTTCATTATAGAACTGTTCTGCGATAAAGATGCGCTTGTCACCGGCAAAGGGTACGGGCTCAGGGAAGTTGGTGCCGTTGATATTGTTCACAGGACGCCAGGGACAATCCACCCAATGAGCACCGGCCTCAAGGATGTTATGCTGGAAATAGTGCTCGTTGAAAAGAAGGATATCCTTCTCTGCAGCTTTCTGAGCAAATTCGTTCAGACGGCTCCAGTACCAGAGGTTTGGTCTGGTGAGGTCGTAGCGTGAGAGTCCATCCCAGGCCGTTCCTTGTCCAGAGCGTGCAAAAGGTTGCTCGTAGAACGGAGCCCAGACATCACCGTCTGCTCGTCTTACGCGTTCATGGTCGGTGCGACGTAAGTCATACCAGAGCCCGTAGTTGTGGTCCAGAGCAACGTAGTGATGGTCGGAAAGAAAGCTCACAACCGAGTCGATGCGATCTGTCCATCCTATGTCTTCTCTTCCTGGCACAAAACGGGTGATGGCAGGTTTGGCGTCTTTTGCTACGAAGTTATCCTTTACGCGACCACTCCACCATGGGATGGCGTATTGGTTGCCTGTGAGGAGGCAGCCGTCGTCATTTGTTAGTTGATAATTGATTGTTGATAGTTGATAATCCTTGCGTTCCGATGGTAGTAAGCCAGCAGAGCTGGAGCATGCAACCGCTGTCATGGGTTCTTTGGATTTCTCCACTTTCCACTCTCCACTCAACGAATCAATCCACATCTCCAACGTGAGTCTTGGCTCTTCGAGAGATTCTTTTGCCAATGCCATCGCCTGTTCTACTGTCGGTGAACTGGTGGCATTGGTGTTGCGGGGGAGAATATTGGGCTCGAAGGGTAACTTTCCCAGTCGTTTCTCCAATTGGTCATAGAAGAGACTCCGTGGTGATACGTGATCATTACTGCTGGTCCATTCACCATCACCCGTCAACGTCCCCCAACATCCGTGAGCGCTGTTCTTATTGTCTATGTCTGGGGAATAACATTCGACAGTAGAGGCTGTGCATTGCCAGAACATAGAGTTGGCGGTGTTCCACCCTGTACCAAACTGGAACTGCTCCAGATTGGCAAAACGCAAGTCGTGGCCCTCGATATTGACAATATCAAAAAGTAATCCTGCAGCCCAGGAACCGATACTCCCGCTGAATCCTAGTGACTCTTCTCCTTCGCATTGTACGAAGGCATTGGGACCTGCGGCACAGAATCCTGCTGCAAAGTCGTGGATGCCTTGACGGGAGATACAACGTTGGAAGAGCGTCTGTTGTCCACGTGTCAGAAATACTTGTCTTCGCCAGCCCCCAACTTCCGAGACAGGCTCTTGTGCGATACAGTCTTCGACGGTAATACGGCTGGTCTCTTTCTGCAGATTTACAGCTGATCCTGCCAGATGTTTGAAACAGACACGTCGAATCCAGCTATCGCGTACCTTATTTATATAGATACCATCCCAACAGTGGTCTTCATCCTTTGGATTCCAATGGTTCACTTCTGATTGCAAGGTCATATTCTCAATGCCACATTCGGTAATCTCATCGATAGTTTTCTGACGAAGAATATAAGCTCCGCCGTATTCCTGAGAGATTGTCGTTGTGATAGGGGCATCAAAGGTGATAGTCGTTCCAGAAACAGCCGTAATAGTTCTGTCCCAGATGATGTCGATATCTGTGGGCTTCCATCCTGTATAATCCAGTCCGCCGCCAAAATCATTCATCTTCAGACTCAGAATCCACTCCTGTGTACAAGGTCTCACAATCCGTATACGTTCGCCTACCTTATAGTCTCCTCGGCTCACTTGCATCGTCATACTTCCTGCTACGACCTTCTTACTCACGATAGAATCAGAAACTTGATTCTGGCCTATGACTTTCTCTTTTGCTTCCACATAGATGACAGCGCCACGGTCAACGCCTTGCTTTACCAATGTCGTCTTGGCTCTGCCCATGCCTCGCAAGACAATACCTGAAGTCGTAATGCGCAGAGGCTTCGAGAGATGAAAGACGCCTTCCCCCAACAATATAGCTCCACGATGACCATTTGCGTCGACCTTCTTCTTCGCTACCTGATCGATGGCCTGCTGAATCAACGTTGCACAGTCACCTTCTTGCCAACCGACATAAACAGCAGTCTTTACATCCGGGATGGCCTGCTCAGAAGCATGATAGCCGCAGGTGGAGTAGTCCATCGGGATATAGACTTCTTTTTTCGCTTTGGGGGCCGCCTGTATTGTCAGACACAAACACAGACTTATGGAAATATGGGTGATTCTGTTCATCGCTTCGTTTTTTTATAAGACGTTTCTTCTCTCGGAATGTACTCCCTTCATAGAAGGGAAACAAAAAAGCTCCGACGTTCATCGGAGCTTTCTTATCATTGGCGGAGTGGGGGATTACTCACCCTTCTCCATCTTTGCCTTCAATTCAGCGAGTACGTCGATGTCGCCCAGTGTGGTGCTAGCAGCAACATTCTCAATCTTCGGAGCCTCATCCTTCTTGGCACGAGGAGCCTTCTTGGCTGCAGCCTTCTTCTCGTCACGAGCGGGATCCTCGAAGGTACGGCTGTGAGAGAGGATGATACGCTTGCTGTCCTTGTTGAACTCAATCACCTTGAAAGGCAGAACCTCACCGGCAGCAGCCTGTGAACCATCTTCCTTCTGCAGGTGCTTCGGGGTAGCAAAGCCCTCAACGTCCTCGTCGAGCTGAATCACAGCACCCTTCTCGAGCAGTTCAGTGATCTTGCCCTCGTGAACAGAACCAACGGTGTACTTAGCCTCGAATACATCCCAAGGATTGTCTTCGAGCTGCTTGTGACCAAGGCTCAGACGACGGTTCTCCTTGTCGATGTCGAGAACGACTACATCGATCTCTGCACCAACCTGTGTGAACTCTGAAGGATGTTTCACCTTCTTGGTCCAAGAGAGGTCGCTGATGTGAATCAGACCGTCAACGCCTTCCTCAAGCTCTACAAATACACCGAAGTTAGTGAAGTTGCGAACCTTAGCGGTGTGCTTGCTGCCTACAGGATACTTATTTTCGATAGCCTCCCAAGGATCCTCGCGGAGCTGCTTGATACCCAGTGACATCTTACGCTCATCGCGGTCGAGAGTCAGGATGACTGCCTCAACCTCTTCGCCAACTTTCAGGAACTCCTGAGCGCTGCGGAGGTGCTGGCTCCATGACATCTCTGAAACGTGGATCAGACCCTCAACACCGGGCTGAACCTCAACGAATGCACCGTAGTCGGCAATAACGACAACCTTACCCTTCACGTGGTCGCCCACCTTGAGCTCCTGGTCGAGAGCATCCCAAGGATGCGGAGTGAGCTGCTTCAGACCGAGGGCAATGCGCTTCTTCTCGTCATCGAAGTCGAGGATAACGACATTGATCTTCTGGTCGAGCTCTACAACCTTGTGAGGATCGTCTACGCGGCCCCAAGAAAGGTCTGTGATGTGGATGAGTCCGTCAACACCACCGAGGTCAACGAATACGCCGTAAGAAGTGATGTTCTTAACGGTACCCTCGAGGATCTGACCCTTTTCGAGCTTACCGATAATCTCCTTCTTCTGAGCCTCGATCTCTGCCTCGATGAGAGCCTTATGAGAAACAACCACATTGCGGAACTCCTGATTGATCTTCACGATCTTGAATTCCATAGTCTTGCCAACGAACTGGTCGTAATCGCGTATGGGGTGAACGTCGATCTGGCTTCCGGGAAGGAAAGCTTCGATACCGAAGACGTCAACAATCATACCGCCCTTCGTGCGGCACTTGATGTAACCCTGTACAATCTCTTCAGCGTCAAGGGCTGCGTTCACACGATCCCAAGACTTAGAGAGACGTGCTTTCTTGTGAGAGAGAATCAGTTGACCTTTCTTGTCCTCTGCGCTCTCTACGTAAACTTCTACTACGTCACCAATCTTAAGATCAGGATTGTAGCGGAATTCTGAAGCGGGGATAATACCATCGCTCTTGTAACCGATGTTGACAACAACTTCCTTTTTGTCAACTGAGATGACCTTACCGTCAACAACCTGATGGTCGGCTACTTTGTTCAGGGTTTCATCGTAAGCCTTGTCAAGTTCTTCTTTGCTGACGTTGGCTACGGAGCCGTTTTCAAACTCTTCCCAATTGAAGTCCTCAAGCGGCTTCACGTTCTTTGTTAATTCTGACATAAATAAAATTATGTTGCCCCTCGTTTGTTTGTCGGGGCGGGGTCTGCACAGACGTTTACCAGACCATTTTTAAAGGGTTAATAATAGATAGGAGCTAGCGCCTGTTCCGGCCCCTATTTCCCCCTACGGGGGACAAAGCGGCTGCAAAGGTACAAAATAAATGTTAAATGATATGTGGTAAATGAAATATGATAAGCTTCTTTTATGAAAGATTAACAAAAACAGAGATGATAAATATTAAAAAGGGGCGAATTCTCACGAACTCGCCCACTTCTCTCAACAATATTGTTTGTCTACATTATATTCTGATTGTGTTGTTCCATTTTTTTATTAGACAATGCCCTGAGCCATCATAGCTTTAGCAACCTTCATGAAGCCGGCCACGTTAGCACCCTTCACATAGTTGATGTAGCCATCTTTTTCAGTACCGTACTTCACGCAGTTCTCGTGAATGTCGGCCATGATGCGCTTCAGATAGTCGTCAACCTCCTTGGCTGTCCATGACAGACGCTCTGAGTTCTGACTCATCTCAAGACCAGATACTGACACACCACCGGCGTTAGAAGCCTTACCAGGAGAGTAGAGAATCTTGGCATCCTGGAAGATCTTGATAGCTTCAGGCAGTGAAGGCATGTTGGCACCCTCGGCAACGGCAATGATACCGTTCTTCACCAGAGCAGCAGCCTCGTCGCCGTTGATCTCGTTCTGGGTAGCGCAAGGCAGAGCGATATCGGCCTTCTCGTACCAAGGACGCTTGCCCTCAGTGTATTTAGCTGTAGGATACTCCTGAACATACTCCTTGATACGTCCACGCTCTACATTCTTCAGTTCCATGATATAATCGAGCTTCTCACGTGTGATACCGTCTGGATCATAGATGTAACCGTCAGAGTCTGACATCGTCATAGGAATAGCACCGAGCTGCAGGCACTTCTCGGCAGCATACTGAGCCACGTTACCAGCACCAGAGATCAGGACCTTCTTACCCTTGATGTCGATGTTGCGGGTAGCAAGCATTGAGCAGAGGAAGTATACAGTACCATAACCAGTAGCCTCAGGACGGATGAGTGAACCACCGAAGGGGATACCCTTACCTGTAAGCACACCCTGGAACTGGTGAGTGAGCTTCTTGTACTGTCCGAACAAATAGCCTACCTCACGGCCACCAACACCGATATCACCAGCGGGAACGTCCTCATCAGGACCGATTACGCGATACAGTTCGTTCATGAATGCCTGGCAGAAACGCATTACCTCAGCGTCGCTCTTACCACGGGGAGAGAAGTCAGAACCACCCTTTGCACCACCCATAGGCAGGGTTGTCAGCGAGTTCTTGAAAGTCTGCTCGAAAGCGAGGAACTTCAGGATACCGAGGTTCACACTCTTGTGATAACGGAGACCGCCTTTGTACGGGCCAATAGCGTTGTTGTGCTGGATACGGTAACCCATGTTTGTCTGAACGTTACCCTTGTCGTCAACCCAAGTGATACGGAACTCGCAAACGCGATCGGGGATGCACAGACGCTCGATAAGGTTTGCCTTCTCGAACTCGGGGTGCTTGTTGTACTCTTCTTCGATAGTGGGAAGAACTTGACTCACTGCCTGGATGTACTCCGGCTCATTGGGGAAGCGCTGCTTCAGCTGTTCTACAACTTGTGCTGCATTCATAACTTTTTCTTTTTTTTTAGTTGTTTGTTATACTGAAAATTACTTTTTCGGTTGCAAAATTACATCAAAAATCTGAAATAACAAACAATTTATCAATTTTTTCGTAAAAAAACTATCTTTTTGTAACTTAATTGATATAAATCAAGGCAATAAGTCATTTTAGTACGATGCAAGCCCAATTATTGTCACTTTTTTGCGTTTCCAGTTGCAGTCCGAGTGTGTCTGCTTTCTCTACGAGCATTGAGATATCCTCTGTATAGAAACCGCTGAGGATAAGACGTGCTCCAGGAGCCATTTTCTGTCGGAATAGCGGCATATCGTTCAAAAGGATGTTGCGGTTGATGTTAGCCATAACGATGTCAAATGTCCCTTCCACCTTATTTAATATATGAGCATCACCGAGCAGAGAGGTAAAACGGTCATCTACTTGGTTGATGATGGCATTATGTCGTGCATTGTCTACACTCCATTCATCGATGTCGTAGCCTATGGCCTCCTGAGCCCCAAGTTTTAGGGCGCAGATGGAGAGGATGCCGGTGCCTGTGCCACAGTCGAGGATTCTTGGGTGGGAGAGGGAAGAGGAAAGCGGGAATAATAAGGAGATAAGTTGGGAGCAGATCATACGGGTCGTCTCGTGTGTGCCAGTTCCGAATGCCAACTTAGCGTCGATCTCAATCTGTAGGAAAGAAGAATGTGGAGATTGTAAAGAGGTCAATTCTTCTGGCAGATGCCTTCCATCGTGAATGACAATGGCAGGACAATCCTCCTTCCTATTTCCATTTTTCTCTTTCATCTCAATTATAATAGGCTCAAACCCCTCCTTTTCCCACTGCTCATTCCAAT
Source organism: Prevotella sp. (assembly GCA_016283605.1). Classification (GTDB taxonomy): domain Bacteria; phylum Bacteroidota; class Bacteroidia; order Bacteroidales; family Bacteroidaceae; genus Prevotella. The sequence continues at coordinate 1,535 of JAEENF010000067.1, read as the reverse complement.
CTCGGTCCTCAGCCTCGCGAATGTCATAGGTAATGGTTATGCCTTCAAAGGGAAAATCTGCGATGACCGTTTTTAAGGTTTTCTCTGAAAAGAGTGACTGTTGTACATACCCCTTAAGACCCGATTCCGTTTCTTCGAAGGTCTCGAAACCTGCCTCTACGGCCATATCAGCAAAGAGGTCGCTGGCATCGCCCGACATCGGGGAAAAGCTGAATTCTACTTCGTAATATTTCATATTTGATGTTAAATTTTGATGCAAATATACAAAAAATAGGGAAAAACCTATCGTGGTTTAGGGTTTTTCCCTAATTTTGCAGTGAAAATATAACTATTTTTGCATCGTAAATTATTAAAATCGAGTGAATATGAAGAAATTTTTCCTTGTTTCAATCCTGATGGGCGCGCTGCCAATCTCTATGGTAGCACAAGACGATGACCTTTACTTCGTTCCGAAAAAGAAAAGTGCGGAGAAGACCGTTACCAATGGGATGCTAAAGGATTCCTATTACTCCGGCAGCAATCGTAGTGTAGACGAGTATAATCGCAGAGGTAGCAGCTATGAGGTGATCGGTAGCGACTCTCTCAGCGATGTTATAGAGTTCAGTGCTATCAAGGGAGTTTATCCCGATTCTGTAGAGACTGAGGATTTCGTACTGACCAAGAAGATGCAGCGTTTTGAGGATTATGACATTTCCTCGAATGCGGCTTACTGGGCTGGTTATCAGGCTGGTCTCAACAATTGGGGCTGGCACTCGCCTTGGTACTATAGCCGATATGGTTGGTATGGAGGCTGGTATGATCCTTGGTACTATGGAAGCTGGTCGTTGTACGACCCGTGGTATTGGGATTATGCTTACTGGTATAGCCCTTATAGCTGGGGCTGGGGATATCCTTATGGCTATTATAGCTACTATCACTATGGTTGGGGAGGCTATCCATATTACACCGCCTATTACGGATTTGGAGCACCTCGTCGTTACAGTTCAACAGGTAATGCTGGTAGTATCAACCTTCGCGGAGGCTCTCGTGTGATGAGCAGTAACTCACGTGTCATTAGAGGTAATGGAAATTACCATATATCTTCCGGACAGGCTGCCGATCGCGCTAACAGTTTGCGTAACCGTACTGTAGGCACAAGCCGTACATCGACGGTCAACCGTTCTGTGAACACTCGAAATAATAACACCTTCAATGGCGGATCGCGCGTCAACAGCACTTACAACAGTGGTGGTTCGTCCTTTGGTGGCAGCAGCGGTGGTTCTATTAGTAGCGGTGGTGGTTCTCGCAGCGTCGGTGGTGGTGGCGGTAGCATCGGCGGAGGTGGGGGTGGACCTCGCGGAGGAAGAAGGTGAAAAATGATAAGAGAGGAACGATAATGGATAAATGATAATGGATATGAAGAAGATTGTTTTTGCAGCAATGGCGTGGGCAATGTTCTTGCCTGCAGTTGCACAGGATACATACGAGAGCGCCCGTCTCTTGGGCGAGGACCTGAACGGAACAGCCCGTTACGTGGGTATGGGTGGCGCAATGGA
>JAEENF010000066.1 GCA_016283605.1 Prevotella sp. | reverse complement strand
CGATATACTCGAAGTAACGGCTGATGTCCTGCATGAAGGGAGCGATCTCCTCGTCGTCGACGTCGGTCTTCACAATCTGGTCCATCACCTTATAGAGTTGTTTCTTACAGATCTCCTCTGCTGATGGAATCTCAGCTTTGACAAACTCCTTACCGATCTCCTTCTCGATATTGCGGATCTTGAACTTCTCACGGCTGTGGACGATGGAGATGGAGGTGCCCTTCTTGCCGGCACGACCTGTACGACCAGAGCGGTGGGTGTAGTTCTCGATATCGTCAGGCAGTCCGAAGTTGATGACGTGTGTCAGGTCGTCGACGTCGAGACCGCGCGCTGCCACATCGGTGGCTACGAGTAACTGTGTCAGATGCTGGCGGAATTTCTGCATGGTCTGGTCGCGTTGAGGCTGCGAGAGGTCACCGTGCAGAGACTCGGCATTATAACCGTCTTTGATGAGTTTATCGGCGATCTCCTGCGTCTCCACTTTTGTGCGGCAGAAGATGATGGCGAAGATACGGGGGTAATAGTCGACGATGCGTTTCAGGGCGAGGTACTTGTCCTTTGCGTTGACCATATAATAGATGTGGTTCACATTCTCCGCACCTTCGTTGCGCGAGCCTACCACAATCTCTTCGTAGTCGTGCAGGTATTTCTTCGCCACCTTCTCGACCTCGCGACTCATCGTGGCAGAGAACATCAGGGTGCTGTGGTCCTCGTTGATGGACTCGAAGATCTCGCTGATACTGTCGGAGAAGCCCATGTTCAACATCTCGTCGGCTTCGTCGAGGACGATATTGCGGATGTTGCTCAGATCGGCTACACCACGGTTCTTCAGGTCGATGAGTCGTCCTGGCGTGGCCACGATGATGTTCACACCTTTCTTCAGGGCACGCATCTGTGGCTCTATCGAGGCACCGCCATAGACGGCTTCGATATGCAGACCGTCGATGTACTTGCCGAAGTCGCGGATATCGTCGGCAATCTGCAGGCACAACTCACGTGTAGGACTCAGGACCAAGGCCTGGGGCTCTCTGCGTGACGTGTCGATTCGTTGCAGCAAGGGGATACCGAAAGCCGCTGTCTTACCCGTTCCTGTCTGGGCAAGGGCTATCACATCACGTTTGTTCTCCAGGAGATAGGGGATGACTGCCTCCTGCACAGGCATCGGTTGTACAAAACCTAATTCCTCGATGGCGCGTCGGATCTCTCCGCTGACGCCTAATTCTTCAAATGTCTTCATCTTGGGTGCAAAGATACTAAATAATTTATAATTTATGATGCATAATGCATAATTATTTTGTACCTTTGTAGGCGAAAATGAAGATATGTGTGTTTTGTTCTGCGAATCAGCAGATTGACCCAGCGTTCTTCTCCCTGACGGAGGAATTGGGGAAATGGGCGGCAGAGAACGGCCATACGATCGTGTATGGCGGTGTGAACCAAGGACTGATGGAGTGTGTGGCAAAGGCGACGAAGGAAGCCGGCGGACATACCATCGGTGTGGTGCCGATGATTGTGGAGAAGTCGGGACGTACCAGTGACTATGTGGATGTGTGGATACCCTGTGATAACCTCAGCGACAGAAAACAGCTGATGATGGACCAGAGCGACGTGTTTATCGCCCTGCCCGGTGGCATCGGTACACTCGATGAGATCTTCACGGTGGCCTCCTCGGCTACGATAGGCTATCATCAGAAGAAAGTCATCCTCTATAATATGAAAGGTTTTTGGGGTTCGCTCATCGCTTTGCTCGACGACCTGCAAGAGAAGGGGATGATCCGTGGAAACTGGCGTGAATATATCAAAACGGCTGAATCCATCGAAGAAATAACCCAGTTATTGTAATCCGTAAGAAGATGGGGAAACGGAATATGAAACAGTGGATGGCAGATGTCATCCGTCAGAAGGAGGTGACGGCGATACCTGTGATGACGCATCCAGGCATCGAACAGAACGGGCATACCGTCAGTGAGGCCGTCAAAGACGGACGTGTGCAAGCAGAAGCTGTAGTGGCATTGGCCAGGAAATACCCGAGTGCTGCGGCCTGTACGATTATGGACCTGACGGTGGAGGCCGAAGCCTTTGGTGCAGAGATTGCCTTCTCGGATGAGGCTGTGCCTGCCGTGGTGGGACATCTGTTGTCACAGGTGGAGGATATCTACAGCTTACAGGTTCCCTCGCTTTCGGCAGGACGCATCCCTCAATATCTGAAAGCAAATCTTCTGGCCGCGAGGGAGATCAACGACCGTCCGTTGCTGGGTGGTTGTATCGGTCCTTTCTCGTTGGCTGGACGTCTCTATGATATGTCGGAGATGATGGTGCTGATCTACGAGAATCCTGAGGCGGCGCATCAGTTACTCTCGAAATGTACCGATTTCATCGGGAAATACTGTCTCGCCCTGAAACAGACGGGTGCGAATGGTGTGGTGATGGCAGAGCCTGCGGCAGGGCTGTTGTCGAATGATGACTGTAGGACGTTTTCCTCACCGTATGTCAGACGGATCGTAGAACGCGTGCAAGATGATGACTTTGCCGTCGTCCTCCACAACTGTGGTAATACAGGACAATGTACGGAGGCAATGGTTTCGACGGGCGCTGCGGCCTATCATTTCGGCAACAAGTGTCGGATGGAGGAGGTGATCGGTGAAGTGCCGTCAACAGCCCTGGCGATGGGGAACATCGATCCTGTGTCTGTCTTTAAGGACGGAACACCGGAACTGATGCGCCAGACTGTTCACGACTTGCTCGACAAGATGCAAGCTTATCCGAACTTTGTACTTTCCAGTGGTTGCGACACACCTCCACACACGCCCATCGCACAGATTGATACGTTCTTCGAGACCTTGGAACAGTGGAATGTCTCACGCTTATGACCCATAAGATACTGACCTTCGATGATTTGGGAATCACACCTGCCGATATTTACGGGCAGATGGGATATCACGACGCGCTGCCTGATGAAGCGACCCAAAAGGAGAGCAGTACGATAATGGCTCAGGTACGTGCGATCCTGCAGCCAGAGTTCTGTTTCTTTGTGACGCGCGAATTGCCGGCCTTCGATATGGGTAAGATCATCATGAACCAGCTGCGCGGTGCCGAAGGCTATGCGCTTTTCATTGCGACTTGTGGTGGGGCTTTTGAGCGTTTCCAGCAACAACTGAAGGCGGAGGGTGATATGGTTCGTGTGTTTATTGCCGATGCGATGGGTTCGGTGATTGCCGAGAAATGCGCCGATGAAATGGAGAAAAACCTACAGTTGAGTATCGACAAACTAGGTTGGAAGCATACGAACCGTTTCTCCCCAGGCTATTGTGGCTGGCATGTGTCACAACAACAGTTGCTCTTCCCGTTGTTCAATGGTCAGACGTGTGGGGTGACACTGACGGATTCCTCCCTCATGTTACCCATCAAGAGTGTGAGCGGTATCATCGGGGTTGGCGAAAAAGTCCGCAGATTAGACTATACCTGCGGACTCTGTAACTTTGAAAAATGCTATAAGCGGAAACTAAAGCATACCTAACAGTTGCTTGGCGACGGTAACAGCCGAATTGGCATTGTCGCTATAGCCGTCGGCGCCGATCTCATCGGCAAAGCCCTGGGTCACAGGAGCACCGCCAACCATCACCTTCACCTGTTTACGGATGCCTGCACGCTCAAGGGCATCTATCACGTCCTTCATATAACCCATTGTAGTGGTTAACAGGGCAGACATACAGAGGATATCGGGTTGGTTCTGTTTGACGGCCTCAATGAACTTATCGGCGGAGACGTCGATGCCGATGTTGATGACCTCGAAGCCGCAGCCTTCGAGCATCGAGGCGACGAGGTTCTTGCCGATATCATGGAGGTCGCCCTTGACAGTACCGATAACCACCTTGCCTAATGCTGTAGAGGCTGCACCCTGAAGCATGGGTTTCAACAGCTCAAGGGCGGCTTTCATCGCACGACCAGCCATTAGCAGCTGGGGTACGAAAGCCTGCCCGTCTTGGAATCGTTGGCCCACTTCACTCATGGCGCGTATCATCTGACCATTGATGAGATTCTGGGGGACAGCTCCTTCTGCGATAGCGTCCTTCGTGGCCGCTGCAGCCTCGTCGCTCTTGCCTGTGAGAATCGCCTTATAGAGTCGTTCAGCAGGGGTGTCCTTTTCTTCATGAGCAGGAGCATCTTTTTCTTCCCCTGAGATAGGGGGAGTCAGAGGGGGTCTGAACGAGGACACCCTAATCTCTCCTGACTCCGAAGTTGAAAGCGGCGTCAGGAAGATTCCTGGAACCGGCTCTATGGCCTTCGCCATCAGACGGATATGTGCATCTGTCGTACCACAGCAGCCTCCAATGATATTCAGGTGATGACCTTCGAGCAGTGGCCAGACATCAGCCAACAGACTCTCAGGCGTTTTGTTATAATGGCCGTTACCGTCGGGCATGCCGGCATTGGGATAGATACTCACCCTTGTGCCGAAGTTGGCCAGCAGACAGATCAGCGGCACCATCAGGGCAACGTCCGAGAAACAGTTGATGCCTATAGAATAGATATCTGACGGCTGCAGGCGGAGGTCTGCTTTCAGAGCATCGAGGAAGTCAGGGATGCTCTGGCCCATCATATTATGGCCGTCAGGCGTAGAAACGCTGAAGCTAAGCATGACAGGCAGTTGTGGCGCAACCTTCCTGGCTGCCTCGATAGCAATGCGGGCATTCTCTACATCGAAGATGGTCTCGATGAGTAAAAGGTCGACACCACCATCGGCGAGGGCCTGGATCTGTTCTTCGTAGGCCTCACGGAGTATGTCCTTATCAAGGGGTTCACCACTGGTGGCTATGGAGGTTGTACGACTGGTTGGTCCGATGCTGCCTGCGACAAAGCGAGGCTTATCGGGGGTCTTGGCCGTATACGAATCAGCACACTCTCGGGCGATCTTGGCAGCTGCGATGTTGATATCTCGTACCTTATCCTCGAGATCATAGTCTGCCAACGAGATGCGCTGGGCATTGAAGGTGTTAGTCTCGATGATATCGGAGCCTGCCTCCAGGTATTTCTGATGAATCTCGCGGATGATGTGGGGCTTTGTCAGCGAGAGCATGTCATTGCAGCCATCTTCGTGCAGATGATACTGTTGGATCATTGTTCCCATCGCACCGTCGAGCAAGAGGATCTTCTTCTCATCAAGTGCGGTAGCCGACTTTCCATTATCCACTCTCAACTCTATACGATTGATGATGTTCTCCACCTCACGGTCGGCCTCGTCCTTCGACTGATATTCCTCGACAATGCGCAGGGCCTGTTCTACTTCCCGCTCGTTATGGAAGTCCATCTCGATATGTACGCCTTCGCCACCGATGTTGTCGAGGAGGGGTTTCAGTTCGTCGAGGGTCACCCAACAGGCCATGATACTCTTACCGCCGGCAAGGATCTTCTTATAAAGATCATACCACTTCGGTGAACCGCCTTGTGGCTCTCCCACACCAGGCGTCCACTGGATGGCATTCAGTTCCTCGATTTCCAGCAAGGCGTCGAGATGATGCATCGCACCCACACCGTCGAGATGATAGAGGGTATAGTCAATCTTCTGACACTGTTCGCGGATGAAGGGCTGCACGAAACGGCGGTAGTCGTCGACACTGATCATCGTCGAAATATCACTCTGTAGCTTCGACATCTTCCCGGGTGCCCATGAGGAGAAATAACAAAACGCCATCTCATCGCCCTCACGGATAATGTCGTAGAGCTCGTCGAACACATGGAAATAGATGTCGTTGATCTGTTGCATCTGATGCTCCAGCACTTCGGGCTGCATGACGGTATCGAGCAGGACCTTATCCGTGCCCTTGATAGCCGCCAGCACGTCGAGACCCTCCATCAGGTCTGGCATACCCACATAGTAATGGCCCTGCGCCTTCGCTTTGCAGGCTTTCAGGAGTTCCTTATGCAACAGCCAGTTGGGATGCTCAGGGTTGAAGACAATGTCATCGCTGTAGTTGGGATCGGGGTGAATCCAAATGGTATCTTCGCCGCCCTCGAACACACCACCGAGGATGGCCGCTAGCGAACCAGGACCTAGCTGTGTATTTGCTACGGGCAACATATCGGCCATCAGCGAGGAGTGTGCCACGTACCAGTCCAGATAGTCTGCACGCCACTGAGGATCGAACCATTTCTGGTTCAGGTCCTTTGGTGGTGCAGGCTTCGGCACGTCGGCATGGGGCTTGACACCTTCCTGAAAGTGTTCCCACATGTTCAGGACGATGCCCTTGTGGTTCCACCAGTCGACATAACGCCGTTTTGTTTCTTCTAGATTAGGTTTCCAAGTAGTAGTCATTTGTTTTCTGAGTTTGTTTCTTTACTGGGCGTTGATCTCCTTCAGCAGACGATCAGCCTTACCCCAGCTCTCCATCATGTAGAGCACGTATCGGATATCGACACCGATACAACGGGCCAGTTGTGAGTCGAAGAAAATGTCTGAGGAGAGACTGTCCCAGTTGCCGTCGAAGGCAAGGCCTATGAGCTCGCCCTTGCCGTTGAACATCGGAGAACCGGAGTTACCGCCTGTGATATCATTGTTAGACAGGAAGCAGAGGTGTAGCTTGCCGGTGGTTTTGTCGGTATATTTGCCGAAGTCCTTCTTCGAGAGCAGCTCTTTCATGATTGGCTCGGCCTCGTAGTCGATGACGCCTTTCTCACCTTGTATCATCTTCTCCACGATGCTCTCGGCGGTGGTGTAGTAGCCTGAGGGCTTACCAGCCAAGAGGTATTCGCCCACTTGTCCGTAGCTCAGACGCATGGTCATGTTGGCATCGCTGTAGTTGGGCATGTCTTCCTCCATACGCAGCTTGGCGGCGCAGAGGTAACGCTCCTGGATATCGATGCTGTCGTAGGTAGCTAACAGATCGGCACGGATCTCTCCGAGTACTTCGAGGAGACTCTCTCCGTATTTCACGCCGAGGTCTTTCTCATAGCTCTTCTTATTGACGAAGAGTTTCTTGCCGCTCTTCATCAGCAACGAGTTCTTATAGAGGGCGTCGGCGTATTTCTGACAGTCGCCGCCGAAGTCTTTGTCAACGATGCTGTAGAAATCAGGTAGGTACTTGCTGTCCTTGACCTGTTCACGGTAGAATGACATTAGGGCACCCAGCACCTCACGGTCCAGGTTGTAGTCCCACTCGTCGCTGTTGTCCTTCAACTGGATATACTGTTTCTTAGGCTTGTCCTTGTCGCCCAGGATTGGCATACCACGTGTCACTCTCAGAGCGCGGGTTGTCATCTCGTCACTGCGACCGAAACTCTCGTTAAAGTACATCATCGCACGCATGGCATTGAAACGTTGTTGATAGAGACGCTCCAGTTTGTCGAAGTCAAGTTGTCCCTTCAGGAAACCGGTAGAGTCCTGCCACTGACGGATCTTGGCCTCGAAGGCGGCCTTCTGCTGAATAAGCCCGATGGAATCGATACATTTGTTCATGCCGATGCTGTTCTTCCAGTAGTTCGAACTCTGGGCGTATTTCGAGTCGTACTTGATACGCACGGCCTCGTCGGCACGCATATGGCGGATCATGATGTCCTGCTTCACCTCGCGGGTCTTGTAGCGCGGTTCGTTCTGGGCATCACGACGTTCCTTGATACCGTAGCTCGACAGATAGCGGCTGGTGCTGCCGGGATAGCCGATGGTCATCGAGAACGAGCCAGGCACGTAGCCCTGCAGTGAGACGGGAGCCCACTTCTTGGGGTGATAGGGTACATTGTCTTTCGAGTATTTTGCAGGACCGCCAGTCTTGGGGTCGACGTAGATGCGGAACACGGAAAAGTCGCAGGTCTGACGGGGCCACATCCAGTTGTCGGTCTCGCCACCGAACTTACCCATCGATTTGGGCAGGGCGAACACCAGACGTACGTCTTTGTAGTCGCGATAGGTGGTCAGATAGTATCTGTTTCCCTCGTAGTAGGGCTTCAGTTCTGCACGAAGGGTAGAGTCCTGGGCCTTGATCTGCTTGCTGAAGACGTTCTCCAAAGAGTCGATGAAATAGCCTCTTTTGGCTTCAGAGATCGTGTTGAGACCCAGACTGTCGAGTTGACTGGTCACATCTTTCTGCTCTATCATGAAACTGACGAAGAGGTCCTTATTGGGCAGTTCTTCCTCGTAAGAGTTCGATACAAAGCCGTTGAGCATATAGTCGTGCTCTACGGTTGAGTGACTACGGATAGCCTCGAAGCCACAATGGTGGTTGGTAAACACGAGACCGTCAGGTGATACGACGACACCCGAGCAGAAACCGCCGAAGAGTACCACACAGTTCTTCACGGCATCATCGCCGTAATACAGGGCTCCGTATGGTAGTTCGTAGTTTTCCATTTTCATCGTCTCATAGACGGCATTCGGCAGGTTATACAATGTCCACATGCCCTCATCTGCTTTTGCAGTGAATAGTGAACAGTGAATAGCGAATAGTAAAAACAGTAATTTCTTCATATTTTTATTTTTTGAATTTCTTTCCGATGATAGGGAGTTTGCTTAATGGCAGGTCGCGCTTGATGATGAGTGCGAGGAAGGCCAGGATAAGCAGGGTGTTTATTGTGAGTGACAACCACATCGGCTGACTCTCATGGAGCAACATCATCGCTGCAAAGACGATGGCGGCGACAATGGTATAAAGGGCGATGTCCTTTAAGGGATAGTTGAGAGGGTAGTACTTCTGTCCTACGATATAGGAGATCACCATCGCCACACCGTAGCC
>JAEENF010000065.1 GCA_016283605.1 Prevotella sp. | reverse complement strand
GGAACAGCCTGCCGTTGTTGTTCGACGATCAGGGGAAGATGCATCAGGTTTCAGGATTAACCGACATCTCTACAGAACAGGTGCCTGTGGAAGGCAGCGTGACGGCCTATTGCGAATCGAAGAACACAGGAATGGAGGCCTACGGCATGAGCGACGGCACTATCTGGCTAAAAGACAAGAACGGAAGGATCCAGAAACTAGTAGGTCACCGTTCACGTATCTCGAAGATGAAAATGAACGGCCGACGCCTGTTCTCTTCCAGCTACGACGGCAAAGTGAACCTCTGGATCACGGACAAGGAGAAAATAGAGCCCATGACCCTCATCGAGACGAAGAACTGGATCATGCACTTTAACTTCGACTCGACGAAGACCACCTTCTGGATGGGTGATGCGAAGGGTGGTCTGACGGCCGTCAACATCTCCGTCCCCATCATGGTGAATTCGGTGAAGCAAAAGCTCACCCGCAACCTGACCGCCGACGAATGGAACTACTTCATCGGACAGTCGGTGCCGTACGAGAGTTTTATAGTGAAAAGTGAATAGTTATGATGAAAAGAAAACCATACCATCAAGTGAAATGGATTGTGAAACTACTGACAGTACTCTTCACTCTTCACTCTTCACTCTTCACTGCTTCAGCGCAGGGCATTCCCTTCTTCCGCAATTTCACGACGGAGGACTATCATGCCAATAACATGAACTTCGACATCGAGACCGATGAAAACGGCATCATCTATGTGGCCAATTTCGAAGGACTGATGTATTACGACCATGCTGAATGGCGAATTATCCGTACCCCGGGAACGACGCGTGTCACCGTGTGCTTCCGTGCCAGCGACAACAATATCTGGGTGGGCGGTTATAACTACTTCGGCAAGGTGCAGAGAAAAGCCAACGGCGAGATTACCCTGAAACGAATCGGCAGTCAGAACCTGTTCCGAGGAGAAGTCAGAGAGATCTATGAAGAAGACGGCAAACTGTTCTTTGTCGCCAGCAACGGCTATATCTTCGAGGTTAAGAATGACCAAGTGAGCGTCTATAAAGAAGTCGACCAGAATTCGCTGAAGATGGGTATGCTCGACGTAGTGAACATCGAAGCCCTGAAGCGAGGCGATAAAGATGTCGTCAAGAACGACACCGTGGTGGAAGATCCCTTGGGCAACGGTCTCACAGCTATCATAAGTAAGAACTACGGTCTGGTCATCAGAGACGACAATGCCCATACGAGCTACACGCTTTCCGACGCCAACGGCATCTGTTCAAACGACCTCTCATATGCCACCTTCGACGGACGGGGACAGTATTGGGTCGCCACAGGCAAGGGTATTTTCTCCGTTCAGATACCCTCATCCTATTCCCGCTTCACCGCCAAGGAAGGACTCATCGGCAGTGTCTTGTCAATAGCATCGCTCAACGGGAGAATCTATGCCGGCACCGACGACGGTCTGTTCCGTCAGGAAGGCAAGCGATTCGTCAAGGTCAACGGCATCAATCATGCCACCTGGGACCTGAAGAATTACGGTAACGACCTATTGGCGGCTACTGCTGAAGGTATCTATCGCCTCTCCCCTGACGGAAAGATCAGTCACCTGACCAACACCACCTCGTTTGTCTTGCAGCATGAAGGCGATGTCATCTATAGCGGTGAGCTGAACGGTATCTATCAGATGAACGTCAACGGTCAGAACCGCAGGATAGTCTGTAACCTGGAGAATGTCAGGAAGATGCTGAAGGACCAGGACGGTGTGATCTGGGTCCAGAGCCTCTATGGTGCCATCTGGTACAAGAAACCAGACAGTAACTTCGGTCTCTATAAGGCCGATAAGGACGAGACGATGTCGACTATCGTCCCCCTGAAGGGAAAAGTGGAGGTAATCAGTGCTGTGACCACAAAACCCTTCCCCTACCCCCTCTTCTCCTTCCTCGACGAAAAGGGCGTCACCTGGCTGACGGATAACGAGGGAAAGGCGCTCTACCGTTGGAAGGACGGCAAGCGACTGGAAGATCTGAAGCTGCTGCTGTCACCTATCCAGGAGACCACCGTTCGTGCACTGCTTATCCAGAACGACCAGATATGGGTGGGTAGCGACAATGAGCTGACCATCATCGACACCAAAGTCAAAGAGCCGATGGCAGACATCCGTCCCCAGCTCTTCATACGTTCTATCGTCTTAAACAGCGACAGTGTCCTTTGGGGCGGTTTCGGTCAGATGCCCAAGCGGCTGGAAACCTTGAATTACTCGGAGGACAATCTGACATTTACTTTCTCGCTCACCTATACCCCCATCGTGGGAAAGACGCTATATAGGTATAAGATGGACGACGGCAAATGGAGTGCGTGGTCGACCAGCACGCGTGCCAGTTACAACAATATCGACGAAGGTACCCACAGCTTCTATGTGCAGGCACAGGATGCCATGAACAGACAATCGGACATCGTCAGCATAGCGTTCAGTATCACCCCACCCTTCTACAAGCAATGGTATATGAACCTGGTTTACCTGCTAGTGATTCTTGCCATCTCCTATGCTCTCTTCCAGCTCCGTCTGCGCAGACTGGAGAAGGACAAGATCCGTTTGGAGGAAATGGTACAGGAACGTACGGCAGAGGTCGTCCGTCTGGAGAAGATGGCTACAGCAGGTAAGTTGACGCAGGGTCTCATCGACCGTATCCTGAACCCACTGAACTACATCAACAACTTCGCCAAACTCTCTGAGGGTCTCGTGAAGGATGTCAAGGCCAATGTGGAGGATGAGAAAGACCACATGGACGAAGAGAACTACGAGGACACGCTGGACGTGTTGGATATGCTCGGTGGTAACCTACAGAAGGTAGGTGAACACGGCCAGAACACCACCCGTACGCTGAAGGCGATGGAGGAGATGCTGAAAGACCGCAGCGGAGGCATCATCAAGACTGAGCTCACCTTTATCCTTAAACAGAACAAGGAGATGATGGAGAAATACTATGCCCAGGAGATTGCTGACCACCATATCCGCCTGGTCTTCGATATCCCTGAGGAGGAAGTGCCCATCCAGGCGAATCCCGAACAGTTGAGTAAGACCTTTATGAGTGTCTTTGCCAACTCTATCTATGCCATCGTAAAGAAAGCCCAGCGCACGGCCTATGAACCCGAACTGAGTGCGAAGGTCACCCTCGCCGCCAAGACCATCACCATCGTCATTCGCGACAATGGTATCGGTATCGAGGAAACGATCATCAACAAGATCTTCGACCCCTTCTTCACCACCAAGCCCACTGGCGAAGCCTCAGGCGTAGGTCTCTACCTCGCCCACGAGGTGATACAGAACTATGGTGGCGACATCCGCGTCAATTCCGTCAAAGATGAATACTGCGAGCTGACGATCACGCTGCCCGCATTAACGAAATAAGCTTATGGAACAAACCATTGAACAACTCAAGGAGCAACTGAAGAAACAGGAGAAACTCGCCTCGTTAGGACTGCTCAGTGCAGGCATTGCCCATGAGATCCAGAACCCCCTGAACTTTGTCATCAACTTCAGCAAGATGTCTGACAAGCTGCTCAAGGATATGGAGGAAATTGTAGCCGACAACGAGGACAAGTTGCCTGAAGCCGACCGCGAAGACCTCAATGACATCGTGGCCGACCTGAGGGAAAACATGTCGAAGATTTCGGAGCATGGTGAGCGTGCCATCAGCATCATCCAAGGCATCCTGCTCGTTTCGCGGGGAAAGGACGGTGAATTCCTGCCAACTGATATCTGTCACCTTGTAAAAGAGTACGTTTGGCTCTCCTATCATGCCATGCGTGCCAACCATAAAGGCTTCAATATCACCATCCATGAGCAGTATGCCGACATTCCTAAGGCGATGGTCATACCACAAGATCTGAGCCGCGCCGTGCTGAATGTGA
>JAEENF010000064.1 GCA_016283605.1 Prevotella sp. | reverse complement strand
TTATCTTTTTCCATAACTATCAATTCTTAATCATCCATTTTCAATTCCTGTCTCAGCTTGTCGCGTCCTCGTGAGAGTTGTTTCTTCACGGCGTCCTCCGAGGTCTCAGTAATCACGGCTATCTCCTTGATGCTGTAACCGTTGAGGTAGAACAGCGTGATGGCAGAACGTTCCTTGGGTGGCAGGGTGCGCAGGGCAAGGTAGAGTTCCTGATGCTCAAAGGCATTGTCGGCTGTGGTACTGCTGATGAGCGTGCGGGCATCGTCGAGTGTTTCCATCGTACGACAACTAGCCTTATGGTTGAGGAACGTGTTGTGGGCTATCTTGAAGAGCCACGAACGGAACTTCCCCTGCTCCTGATAGCCTGCAGACGAGAGGTAGGCCTTGACGATGGCATCCTGTGCCAGGTCATCGGCATTGCTCTTGTTGCCACAGCAGAGGGCGAGCAGGAAACTACGAAGGGCCTCCTGCTCACGCTCTATCTGGGTGATGAATACTTCGCGGGTCACTTGCTTTCTGCCTGTGTTACCAACAACTTCTCCTCTGCCTCAATCTCCTTGACAAGCATCTTCTTGCTTAGGCGGTAGTTAACGATGAAGGCAATACCGACGGCTAATAGGATGCCACCTGCGAAGTATATATAAATAAGGTCGTCAGTGTTCATCCCACCCCTGAAGTCAATGAATAATCCGTAAACCAAGAAGCTGATACCGAGCAATCCGATAATGCTACCCCACAACAGTTTTGAGAGCAGTTTCTCCTTCAGCAGTTTCTTCTTGGGAGAAATTTTCTCCATGAGTTCCTCGATGTCCATATCGGGATTCTTCTCGATGGCGGCCAGCACAATTTTTGTCCGCTGGTTGGTCTTGTTCATGCTCTCACGGATAGTAAGCCATACAATCATAATGGGAAGTACGCATCCACATGCGATGGGTACTAAGATTGGAACTAAATGATACATTTTCTTACTTGTTTTTATTGTTAGACATTTTGTTTTCTGAACCGATTCACATATATAACAGTCCAGAAGAACAAAAGGTGACATCTACCCTTAACTTTTTACTTCTTCCAACGTTTCAGCATCGGGAAGAAGCCGCGCATCATCTGCTTGTACTCCTCTTTGGTCATGGGCTTGGGCATCTGCTTGTTGACTTCATCGACGAACTGCGAACAATGCTCAATCATCTCTTCCATCGTACAATCCTGCAGGAACTGGCCGTCCTTGTAACAGTACTGACAATAATCAAAGTTCGTGCTGCCGTCGGCATTGGTACCACAGTCATCGATACGGGTCAACGGCATGCCGCAACTCTGACAAAACTGAGGGAGTTGGCCCTCTTGGAATGCTTTCTCCTTCTTGGGGAAGGTTGCCTCGTAAGCCTCGAATGCCTCTGGGTTCTCGTCGGCTACGAAATAGCCCTTGGGTGGGCAATAGGTTCCCTCACGATTGCCCCAATAGCCAGGTATCAGTTCTTGAGCGAGGAAGTAAGGCACTTCTGAATCTCGCGCTTCTGCGTGATAGTGAATCTTCATCTTGCTGGCGAGGTCGAATCCTGCATGTTTGTAAAACTCAATATTTCCCTCCATCTGCAGAAGACCTATACCCATCTTCTTGGCTACCTCCAACGCATACTGCAATAGCTTCAGGCCATAGCCCTTGCGTTTGTAGTCGGGATGGATGCTGATGGGGCCGAAAGTCCACGAAGGGAACACAGTTCCATCGTCAACCATAATCTCTGCCTTGGAGAACATCACATGGCCGATAATCTTGTTATCCTCCATCATCACAAAGTCAAGTTCTGGGATGAAGTCGGGGTTTGTTCTATACTGATTGAGCACATAATGCTCTGTGCATCCAGGACGATAGACGTTCCAGAATGCCTCACGCGTAAGGTTCTCTACCTCGCGATAATCTTTTGGTTGTTCTAATCTTATAATCATTGTTCTATCTAAAAATTGGGCGATTTCACATGCTCTATATCCATGTCAGTTTTCGCCAAAGGCCCTCTAACGGTCCGCGAGGATGGCTGCTGAACCAATAACGGGCGAAGAGATACTGACAGATGACCATTCCGCATCCAACCATCACGGCATAGGTGACGCCTAAAAGGCGGTAGCAGGCCAGACCGTAGCC
This sequence comes from Prevotella sp., assembly GCA_016283605.1. GTDB lineage: Bacteria > Bacteroidota > Bacteroidia > Bacteroidales > Bacteroidaceae > Prevotella. The sequence goes on along the minus strand of JAEENF010000064.1, from coordinate 6,403 downwards.
ACAGAAGATAAAGCAGCCGATGATAGATTGCAACAGATAGTTGGTCAGACTCATCCTGCCGAAGATACAGAGATGATGGAGCACACGGCGCACACCCTCGAAGGCATACCACGCAGAAACCACAGCCGAGACAATCATCAGCAGGATGATGAGGTTGCAGATGGGTTTCAGCCATGATTCCAGCTCGCCGAAATCTGGGTTAATCAGCGAAATAACGCCGAGGGCCGAGGTGACGAGAAGGGTATGCCATATCCGCAGATTGCGCCCCTCGTTATAGAAGAGCCTCTGACGTCCTAACTGCATGCCGAGGATGAAGAGGCAGAGCAACTGCGTCAGTCGGCCGCTAAACACATTGAAGCGCAGATTCAACTCAAAACCATATCGCACGTTATTCACCACATTCTCCCAGAACGTGCCATGTTCGTGCAGGGCGATGGTCTGATTGTAGATCTCAAAGAGTCTGGTGTGGTCGATGGTGGTACCCGTCAACAGACAGAACAGTTCTACGGGCTGGATGGCCAGCAGGATGATGATGGCCCACACCCATTTCGACGGCAGAAAACTGACGGGAATGAGCAGCAGGCCGTAGCACGCATAGAGCATCAGGATGTCACCATCGTAGAAGGCCACGTTGATGATGCCGAACATAAACAACAGGCACATGCGCCAGGCAAAGCGGCCTGAGAAACATTTGCCCTTCTGTTGTTGATTATCGTTCATGATGAAGAAACTCAGTCCGAAGAGCATGGCGAAGATGCCGTACATCTTGCCCGAGAGCAGCCAGGCCAGCACGTCGGCCACCGTCTGGTCGCACGCCAACGTATGGACAATCGGTTCCTTGGTAAAGATGTCGAAGTGCTCTACGGAGTGATAAAGGATGATGCCGGCCACGGCGATACCTCTCAGGGCATCAGCCACATCAATTCGGGTGTTGGGGAGATTGCGAGTTTTGTAAATGGTCATCATATCTGCGTTGTAGCTTCATTTTCGCCACAAAGATAGCACATTCTATTTAATCTTGCAAAATTATGACACTAAAATTCTACGCGGTAGGCGATGTTGGGGAAGGTGAGCGAGGTGAACTTATCCACAATCTCGTGGGTGCGCAGGTCGAAGGTCTGACCTTGGAAGGTCTTCATCTGCAGATACTCAGGTATCGACTTGTCTGGTTGGTCTGGTTGATTTGACCTGTTTGTGCCTTCATCACTGAGGGCAATAGCAGCATCGCTATAGCTGCTCCTAAAAACAATCTTCTCATTTCTTTAGTTTTTTCTTCTTATTCATCTATTTGACGTTGCAACGGTACGAATAGTTGCAGTATATGGTCAATTCTTGATATCTACACCGCCGATGAAGTTGCTGGCAACGATGTGGATGGTGGGAGCTTTCGGGTCGGTAGTGCGGGCGGTATGATTGCCGACGCCGCCGATGAAGCTTTGGCTTTTTACATCCACATTGACCGTCGAAGGCACAATGAGTTCGATGCCGCCACAGAAGGTATGGATGTCAATCTCCTCGTCCTCGGTGATGACGGCCTCGCGCAGGTCCATTCGGATGCCACCGCAGAAAGCGTCGAGACGGGCACCGTGGAAGATCTCGCCGTGATAGACGTATTCGTCGCCACCGTAGTGTACAGAGCAGCAGATGCGCTTGCCGTCTTCACCGATAGGCAACGGACGCTGCAACCACTGATCTGGGTCGCGACGGTAGCTGTCGATGATTATACTAACACCCATATAGAGCACCACGAAGATGCAGAAATAAGTTGCCCAGGGTTGCTCGGTTACCTGTGTAAACCAACTCCAATGGATAAAACCCCAGATGGTCGCCAGCTTCAACAGACTGGCTACGATGAAAATAATTCCGATAATTGTTCTTGGTTTCATAACTTTTACTTTTTTATGATTAAACAATTCTGGGTGCAAAGGTATGAGGTAAATATCTTCCCTCCAAATTTCTGGGATAAACAGCATGAAAATGTGACGGATGGACAGAAAAATGATGGGCGGCAGCAAATTTTTCACTCTTCACTCTTCACTTTTCACTTAAAATTTGTACCTTTGTCGACTGTATGAACAAAGGTCATAAAGAAACCATCAACACCCGTTTTATCAGCACTGCCTTCATGGTGCTGGCAATAGCCATCTTCAAGCCCTTCGGACTCGAAATGTGGCAATGGCAGGCCTGTGTTCATCTGCTGGCATTATTTGCATTGGGCCTGTTCAGCTGTTTTCTGACGGAAGTCATTCTGCGATATATGATCCGTATGCCCCGCTCCTACGAACGTGGTGTCAGCTATATCATCAGCCGAAATCTCCGCTTCCAGTGCATCAACACGCCGTTGGTGTCACTACTCATCTGTCTCTATCGCCACTTTGCGATGAGTGAGCTGGTGGAGGGCAACAGGCTGTCGCTGAGCAATTATCTGGAGACGCTGGTGATTATCGCATTCCTCTCCTTCGCCATCGGACTCTACTGGCGTTTCAAGTTCCGCAGCAAGTATCTGGCGATGGAACTGGAAGAGACGCGATTGTTGAATGAGCAATTGAAGAAGATACAATCGGAGAAACCGAGCGAGAAGCCTCTCCAGCAGGCACCAGAATCTACCGTCTGTCAAAGTCAGGAGCTCACCCTCACTGGCACGACCAACGAATCTGTGACGCTCCAGATTTCCGACCTATTGTTTATTGAGGCCGTGGGCAACTACGTCAAGGTGAGCCATCTGCGCAACGATCAGGTGCGTACCGACATGCTTCGTGCCACGATGAAACAGATGGAGGAGACGCTGCAGGGCTATCCGATGATTGTCCGCTGCCATCGTGCCTTCTTGGTCAATCTTGGTCAGGTAGAGCAGATTGTCTCACATTCTGGCTCCACCCAGCTGCTCATTAAGCATTGCCACGAATCACTTCCTGTCTCGCGCAGCAACATGGCGCAGGTCAAGGCAGCGATTAGTCATTCGCAGATTACGTAAACGTTTACTCTAAGTTTTTGGGCGAAAGTGATACATTATATTATAATAATGTGTAACTTTGTCGCCACAAACGAACTACTGATTAATATATGAGACAACAATTATGTTGCATGGTACTGGCCTTGTGCGTTTCGAGCGTACAGGCTCAGTACCATTCTTTAGTATGGTGCCCAGACAATGGCGACGGTACCTACACGAACCCTGTGATTAATGCCGACTACTCGGATCCTGACGTCTGTGTGGGCGCCAGTGGTGAAGATTACTATCTGACCGCTTCGTCGTTTCAGTGTGTGCCCGGCCTCCCCATCCTCCACTCAAAGGACCTGGTGAACTGGGAGATCATCAACTATGCCCTTGGAAACCTTTATGAGGGCAACGAGACGTTGCTGAAACACTTCAGCACGCCCCAGCATGGCGCTGGCGTGTGGGCACCAAGTATTCGCTATCACGATGGGTGGTATTACATCTACTGGGGTGATCCCGATTTCGGTGTGTTTATGGTGAAGACACAGGATCCTACCGGCAAATGGGAGGCACCTGTCTGTGTAATCAAGGGGCAGGGATATATCGACACCTGTCCGCTTTGGGATGACGACGGACGCTGTTATTTGGTGAATGGTTGGGCGAACAGTCGGTCGAAGTTCGCCTCAGTATTGACGGTTCGTGAAATGTCAGCTGATGGTACAAAGGCCATTGGCGAGCCTGTCATCGTGTTTGATGGCAACGGTACGGAGAACCGCACCTGCGAGGGTCCGAAGTTCTACAAGCGCGAGGGCTGGTACTGGATCATGTGTCCTGCAGGCGGAGTACCTACGGGTTTCCAGCTGGCCATGCGCTCGAAGAGTCCATACGGTCCTTACGAGCATAAGATCGTATTGGCACAGGGAAAGACCAACATCAACGGCCCTCATCAGGGCGGTTGGGTACACACCAAATACGGTGAGGACTGGTTCCTGCACTTCCAGGACAAGGAGGCTTACGGTCGTGTGGTGCATCTGAATCCTGTGGACTGGTCTTCTGGCTGGCCCATCATGGGTAAGAAAGGTGAACCCGTCACGACTTACAAGAAACCGAAAGTCAGTGAAGCGTTTATGGTGAATCCTGTGGAGAGCGACGAGTTTAACGGTCCTACGCTTGGCAAACAGTGGCAATGGCACGCCAACTACGACGAGAAATACGGTACCGCCACAGCCTTCGGCACCTATCGTATCTATACTTACAAACTCTCTGAACAGTGGAAAAACTTCTGGGAAGTGCCTAACATGTTACTTCAGAAGACACCTGCTGACGAATTCGTGGTGACGACCAAGATCCGTTTCACCTCAAAGGCAGAGGGCCAGATGGGTGGATTAATCATGATGGGTCTCGATTACTCAGCCCTCGTGGTGAAGCGTGTAGGCAAGACGTTCCAGCTGCTACAGTTGACCTGCAAGGGTGCCGATAAGGGTCATGCCCAGACAGAACAACTCCTCGCCACGCTGAAGCCCACTGCTGAAGACAAGATTGACTATAAGCCAGGCATCCACGAAGACATCTATCTGCGTCTTTCCGTCTCTCACTCCAAGGTGAAGTTTGCCTACAGTCCCGATGGCAAATCATTCAAGGACTGTGGTGAGGAGTTCCAGATGAAGGAAGGCAAATGGATTGGTGCCAAGTTCGGCTATGTCTGCGTAGAGACAGACTCCAAATGTGATCGCGGCTGGCTTGATGCCGATTGGATCAGAGTAACTCGTTAAAGGGAGCGGCACTGACACAACGGAGGTTCTTTTCCAGTTGTGCGGTACTGCTGGCACCAACGAGCACAGAAGTGACTGCCTTCTGATGAAGAATCCAGGCGAGCGCCATCTCTGCAAGCGTCTCGCCGCGGCTCTCTGCAATCTTGTTATAGCGGCGTAGCTTTTCCAGAAGTTCTGGCGTCAGCATCTCTTCTTTCAGGAACTTACCCTTCGACATGCGGGAGTCTTGAGGAATGCCGTTAAGATAACGGTCAGTGAGCAGGCCTTGTGCCAATGGTGAGAAGGAAATGAAGCCGATGCCTTCTTCTGCACAAAGGTCGAGGATGCCTTCTTCCTGCGGCTCACGGTCGAGCATATTCAGTCGTCCTTGATAGATGAGCAGAGGCACGTCGTGCTCCTTCAGATATTTGGCCGCAAAACGTGTGGCTTCAAGTGGCCAGCGAGAGATGCCGACATATAGGGCCTTACCCTGACGGACGATATCGACGAGGGCTTGAAGTGTCTCTTCTAACGGTGTGTTAGGGTCGTAACGGTGACTATAGAACAAATCTACATAGTCAATCTTCATGCGTTTCAAACTCTGGTCCAGCGAGGCCATGAGATATTTACGGCTTCCCCAGTTGCCGTAAGGTCCAGGCCACATGTCGTAGCCGGCTTTTGACGAGATGAAGAGTTCATCGCGATAAGGACGGAAGTCTTCATCCATCAAGCGCCCCATCGTTTCCTCTGCAGAACCGTAGACAGGACCGTAATTGTTGGCAAGATCGAAATGGGTGATACCGTGATCGAAGGCATAGTGGGTAATTTCACGGCTTCGCTCATAGGGATCCACGCTTCCGAAGTTATGCCAGAAGCCGAGGCTCACCTTTGGCAGCAGCACACCCGAGCGCCCGCAGCGCTCATATTCCATCCCGTTGTCATAACGGTTCTCGTCAGCAAAATACAGTTCTTTCATACGTTTGTTTTTGGTTTTATGGTGCAAAGATACCATTTTTTCGGAAAGAAATAAGAATAATGTGAATATTTTTGTCCATAAATAGAAAAATAATTGTATATTTGCACACAAAAACAGTATCTTTATGACAAACGGGCAGGCGACAGAGACTAAACAGATGATCAGATCGAAGGCGATGGAAGAGAAAATGCAGGCCTTTACGGATGCAGGGCTTTACGAACAAGACCAGTACATCGACTTTGAGCCAGAGCAACATATCTACACTTATAAAGGTTGTGAAAGGCTTCTGCCTGTTAGTTTGTTGATTGCTTATTTCTTTGAACGTTTCGATGCTCAGGCCGCAGCCCAACGGCAGTGGGAGAAGTATCGCATTCCCGTTGAGGAATCGCTGGAAAAGTGGGAGAGGATAGGTAAACTGGCCAGTGAGGTGGGTACGTTTGTGCACGAGCAGACGGAGAACTATTTCCGTGACGGAACCTTTGGGACGGATTATCCGTTTGAGTACAAGGGAAAGGTGGAGCATATCAACGTGGAACGCGAGAAACAGCATTTTCTCAGTTTCATCAAGGATTACAACATCCGGCCTTATCGTCAGGAGTGGCCTGTCTATGACCTCGACCTGAACATTGCGGGTACTATTGATATGATTTGTCATGAGCCAGATGGCGAGTTTACCATCTACGACTGGAAGCGCAGTTCCAAGGTAGTAAACGCCCAAGGACAACCTATTGTTGAGGC
>JAEENF010000007.1 GCA_016283605.1 Prevotella sp. | reverse complement strand
TCGAGAGGAAGAAGGTCGCCATCAGGTCACGCTCATCGGCTCTGGGCATATCGTAGTCCTGATCGGCAGGTGTATTGATATCAGGTTTGTCGAAGGGCATGCCAGTACGGAAGACGATGCGTGAGATGCTCTCCACAGGGGTATCGAACTGTCGCTCACAGGTTTTCTTGCCGTTCAGGTAATAGACCGCCCGATGCAGGGAGGTAGACAATACAGCCTTGATGTGATAGGTTGTGCCTGCCTCGTATTTCTTTAATAGAGTGCCGAAACGGGCACCGCCCTTCACACGGATCGCTCCTGTAGAATCGACCACGATACGAGAACAGACCGTTCCTGCATCGTCAAGGAACTCGATATCCAGTTCACCGTGCGTCGTCTGTGCAGCACTGAGGTCAAACTCAACTTCGAGTTCTTTGGTATTTGGAATGATGCGCTCGGCCTTTGCATAGTCGTAAGGATCGCTGTCGGAGAGACTCAACACCCCATCCTTTATCGAAACAGGACACAGACGAGGGATATACAGGTTCCAGTCTGTCATCTCACAAAGGGTCTGACACGTTGTGAGGTTGGCGTGGTTCGTAGCGTGCTGACGGACAGGAACGGGGATGCGGCTCACCCAGATATCCTCTTTGTTGTTGGAATAGGTCACCCAGAGGTCGCTGTCGCTGGGGATGCCGTTGCCCTCCTGAATGCCACGGACGTACTGCGGACCATAGCTCTTGTATTGGCCTCCGTGACGTAAGGGCGTCACCTCACCGTTCACCAGCGAGAGCGTCGTATAGTCTAAGCCATCCTGACTCAGGGAGATAGCGAGCGGCCAACGGTATTCCGAAGGGTTATAGACGGTGGCGTAAGTACCGTCGGAGAGGCGTTGACCCCAGATCTTCGCATTGGAGTTCACGAAACCCGGTGCACGATCGCACTTCAGGTTATCCGGTGAGCCAACGAGTCGCCAGGTATTGCCGCCATCGGCAGAAAGGCTCGTTACGGCATGTTTCCACAAGGCCACATTCCGACCATCTGGCAAGGTATAGCCGCTGAAGGCTTTATAAGGCTTCTGCAGGGGGATGAGCGATTCATTCCGATCAGCCTCCTCTACCCATTGCATCCTTTGCATGGGGTCGGCCAGCATCGCATCGACAGCAGCAATGAAAGCCTTGTCCTTCGCGCGTTTATAATAAGGATAGATGGTATTCTTCTCGTTGAAGTCGTGATTGTAGTAGACGAAATAGATGGGGCCGAAGGTGCCATCTTTCTTGATCTCACGCACCACGCGTCCGATGCCATTGCCGTCGTTGGGGTCGTCCTTCATCGTCAGACAGATGCCGTAGTTGCCTGTGGCGATGAGTTTGCCGTTGGGTGCGACATACCACCCTACCCGCTGATGCATCACCGCCTTCAGATTGTGGGCAGCAGGGAAATCCTTGCCTGCCTTTGTCCAACCCTCAGGCACAGGATACTCAGGGAAGAGTTCTACGGGCGTTGTCCAGGTATAACCGTCGTCAGAGGTCTGGAGCATCGTCTTACCAGGAGCCTCATGTTCGTGGCGCGGGTCAGTCAGATAGTGCATATAGAACCTGCCGTTCCAATAGCAGATCATCGGCTGATGGTTATAGGTCCAGGGCTTTTCGCCGCGCATCGTCTGGATGGTATGCACGCCGACAACGGGTTTCAGCCCACCATCATGTCGTTCTGGACGGGCGATGGTCTTTCCGCTGTAATGTACTACATCGCGATTGTATCTGATGAGTCCCTCAACCAGCTTCTCATCGGACATAAAGACGGTTCCATGCTTATGACCAACGGGGAAAACGACCGTTCCTGTCTGATTCTGGAAGGTCTTGAAGTCCTTCGTACGATGGGCACCGTAGATCTTATGTCTGTAGGAGTCGTAGTAGATGTAATACCAGTCGCCCACCTTTGCCGTACTCGGGCCCTCGGTGAATTGTTCTGTAAAAGGCTCCGAGGCCGCACTCCAGGGACCGTAGGGTGAAGACGAAAAGGCCACCTTGATATTACGCATCGGGCGCGTATTGTCTTTCACCACCATCACGTAGTCGGCTTTAGCTCGTTTCACGATGGTAGCATCAATAGCCGAGAAACCAGGTTCATAGAACAGCTGGGGCTTGGAAAAGGTCTTAAAATCCTTCGTCGTCAGATAATAGAGACGGTGGTTGTTCTTGTGGTCTTCCTGTCCATCTGGGAAACGTCCTGGTACACACGAAGCCCACACCACCAGAAACTGTCGCTTCACATCGTCGTAGAAGAGCTCCGGTGCCCAAGTGTTTACTGTTGTGGTGTCCATTCCTGTGGCAATGAACCGCTGAGGTGTCCAATGGATCAGATCCTTTGAGGAACTATACCCAAAGCCTTGGTCACCCCGCCAGCTACTGGTCCAGACGAGATGGAACGTACCATCGGGGCCTTTCACGATAGAAGGGTCGCGCATCACCTTCTGCAGCCCTACTTCAGGACGCAGGAAAACACCCTGGATGGAGTCCCATCTGATGCCATCATAACTATAGACAAACCGCAGACCCTCGGTAGCGGGTTCGTGGAAGGATGTCGACACATAAATGTCCTTCGCCTGTGAAATGAGAGTACTCAAGATGATGAGTACTGATAAAATATATTTTTTATTCATAGAATAAAGCCGTTTTCATAATGGACGGCGTGCGAGACCTTTTGTAACCAACAG
>JAEENF010000063.1 GCA_016283605.1 Prevotella sp. | reverse complement strand
CGCATGGCCTGGCAGACCGTGCAGCGTGGACATGCCGTTGCCAACGGCCTGCCCGTTGTCACCGTCAACCGTGTAGGCCACGAGCCCGACCCCAGTGGTCAGACCAACGGCATCCAGTTCTGGGGTAGCTCCTTTGTGGCAGGTCCTCAGGGTGAACTCATCTATGAGGCCGGCACCGATGAGGAAGAGAGCATCATCGTGGAACTCGATCTGGACCATTCCGAACAGGTCCGTCGTTGGTGGCCCTTCCTCCGCGACCGTCGCATAGAGGAATATAACGACATTACACGTAGATTTATTGATTAAAGAGCAGATATGAAAAAGATGTTATTTGGGGCGGTTGCAGCCCTGTTTTTCCTGCCGTCGTCATTGATGGCACAGGACAATGAGAATAAGGACCTCGAAGCTCATGTTGAGGCCAGTATCGTCAGCCACTATATGTGGCGTGGTATAGATATGGCTGGTGTCAGCCTCCAGCCTGAGCTCAGCGTATCCTGGAAAGGACTCTCGTTGACTGCTTCTGGTAGCGCAGGCTTCGATAAAGAAGACTTGCAGGAGATCGATCTCAATCTTGGTTACCAGAACTGGGGCTTTAATGTCGGTGTTACCGACTACTGGCAGACGGGCATTGACGCCGAGGACCGTTTCTTCTATTATAACGACAAGAAGACGCCCCACCAGTTGGAGGCCAATATCGGTTACAGCTGCAAGTATGGTTCTCTTCAGGCCTACACCATGTTCTGGGGCGAGGATTATAAGGCCAACGGCGACCGTGCCTACTCCACCTTCATCGAACTGTCGGTGCCTTTCCGTGCCGGAGGACTGGACTGGGATCTCCGGGCCGGTGTCACGCCGATGGAGAGTGCTGGTGTTCAGTACACCATCGTCCCCGAGGGTGCTGTCGAGGGTTTCGGCATCATTAAGAAGGAATATCTCTATGGTGGCAAATTCACCTGTAACATGGCATCTATCCGTGCTACCAAGACCTTGGAGTACAAGAATATCAAGATTCCCGTATTCGCAGAGTTCCATGCCAATCCCGAGCTGAAGACCGCCAGATTCCTGGCAGGTGTCAGTGTGGTGGTATTCTAAATCGCAAACTTCAAACAACTAAATTGAATTGAACATGTCAAACAACCTGAGATTCCAGGTCGTTGAAGAGGCCTTCAAGAAACAGGCCAAAGAGGTGAAAGTACCTACCGACCGTCCTTCCGACTATTTCGGCAAGTATGTCTTCAACCGCCAGAAAATGTATAAATATCTGCCCTCAGATGTCTATGATAAACTCATCGACGTCATCGACAATGGGGCACGTCTTGACCGTAGCATTGCCGACGCTGTGGCCGCCGGCATGAAGAAGTGGGCCCTGGAGATGGGCGTCACCCACTATACCCACTGGTTCCAACCGCTCACCGAGGGCACGGCCGAGAAGCATGACGCCTTCGTAGAACACGATGGTAAGGGTGGTATGATTGAGAAGTTCTCAGGGAAATTGCTCGTACAGCAGGAACCTGACGCTTCGTCGTTCCCCAACGGTGGTATCCGTAACACCTTCGAGGCCCGTGGCTATTCTGCCTGGGACCCCACCAGTCCGGTGTTCATCATCGATGACACGCTGTGTATCCCAACCATCTTTATCGCCTATACCGGTGAGGCGCTGGACTACAAGGCTCCGCTGTTGCGTGCCCTGCATGCTGTAGGCAAAGCCGCTACGGACGTCTGCCAGTATTTCTATGATGATGTGGCCAAGGTGCAGGTCAATCTGGGTTGGGAACAGGAGTACTTCCTCGTCGATGAGGGCCTTTACTCTGCACGTCCCGACCTGTTGATGACGGGTCGTACGCTGATGGGTCACGAAAGTGCGAAGAACCAGCAGATGGACGACCACTATTTCGGTACCATCCCCGACCGTGTGCAGGCCTTCATGAAAGACCTGGAAATCCAGGCACTCGAACTGGCCATTCCCTGTAAGACGCGTCATAACGAGGTGGCACCTAACCAGTTTGAGTTGGCACCGATCTTCGAAGAGTGCAATCTGGCTGTCGACCATAACATGCTATTGATGTCCCTGATGAAGAAGGTGGCCCGCAACCACGGTTTCCGCGTGCTGTTGCATGAAAAGCCCTTCGACGGCATCAACGGTAGCGGAAAGCATAACAACTGGAGCCTGACGGCAGAACGCTCGAATGGCCATGTGCTACTGCATGCACCCGGCAAGACCGATGCGTCGGATCCTGCGGCAACAGCCAACGAGACCCTGCGCTTCGTGACCTTTATCGTTGAGACACTGATGGCCGTTTACAAGCACAACGGTCTGTTGAAGGCCTCAATCATGAGTGCGACGAATGCCCACCGTCTGGGTGGCAACGAGGCTCCTCCGGCCATCATCTCATCATTTCTGGGTACCCAATTGACAGAGTTGCTCGACCACATCGAACAGTCGGACAAAAATGAACTCTTCAACCTAAAGGGCAAGCAGGGTATGGAGATCGACATTCCGCAGATTCCTGACCTCATCATCGACAATACCGACCGCAACCGCACCTCACCCTTTGCCTTCACGGGTAATCGCTTTGAGTTCCGTGCCCCGGGCTCGAGTGTCAACTGCGCCTCGGCGATGATTGCGCTGAATGCCGCCATGGCCGAAGCCCTTATCGACTTCAAGAAACGCGTAGACCAGAAGATCTCAGAACTCTCCGGGAAAGCTGAATACGCCGAGGGTACAGGTCACACCGCCAAGTTCCACGCCATCGTGGAGGTGTTGCGCGAGGATATCAAGACCTGCAAGCCCGTCCGTTTCGATGGCAACGGCTATTCGGAGGAGTGGGTCAAGGAGGCCGAAAGACGTGGCTTGGACGTCGAGAAGTCGTGTCCGGTCATCTTCGAGCACTATCTCGACGAGTCGAGCGTGAAGATGTTCGAGAGCACGAAAGTGATGAACCGCAAGGAACTAGCTGCCCGTAACGAGGTGAAATGGGAGACTTATGTGAAGACGGTCCAGATCGAGGCCCGTGTCATGGGTGACCTCTCGATGAACCATATCATCCCCGTCTCCACGCACTATCAGAGTCAGCTCATCAAGAACGTGCAGGGCATGAAGGATGTCTTTACGCCTGAGCGTGCCGAACGACTCTCAGCCCGTAACCTGAAGCTTATCGAGGAGATTGCCGAACGTACCGAGCGTATCGAGAGTCTGGCAGAGAAGCTCACCGAAGCCCGTCGTGTGGCCAACCGCATCGCTGACATCCACCAGCGTGCCATCGCCTATCATGACACCGTCTGTCCGAAGATGGACCTCATCCGTAACGAGTGCGACCATCTGGAGATGATTGTTGAGGACGGTCTCTGGACGTTACCCAAATATCGCGAACTATTATTTATCAGATAAATGAAACAGCTTAAATTCTTATCCCTGGTACTCGGCTGTATGACAGTGCTGAGCCTTTCTTCATGTCTCAAAGACGATGACTCAAATAACAATGGTCTCTCTGCAAGCGACGTCAACCAATGCCTGAATATCGTCCGTGGCGACTATACCGGCTATATGCTTTACCTGACAGACCTGAACAGACAGACGGCAGACACCGTCGATGTCAGCTGGAGCATCACTTCCAACGACACGACGCTCACCGTCAATAATTTCCCCACCGCAGCGTTCACCCACTATCTCAGCAACAAGGACCTGCGCGACGCCGTGGCCGAACAGTGGCCCCGTTGCCAGCTGAAGTGCAAGCTTGCCTTCACCATGCTCGATCCCTACGTGCAGTTCCTCGTCGGACCTCAGAAGATGGTGCTGCCCGTCAGATACAAAGACGCTGAGCACAAGCTCTCCGTCCTGTACTGGTATAACGACTATTCTTTCGGTGTGAAGGATACCAAGACCAATGTGATGACCGTTCGTATGGTGATCGGTGGCGCCTTCCTGGACAATGATGACAACACCAACCTGCTGCCCGACAACTACAGCAACCCGACGGGTATGTATACGCCGTGGCTGCCCATCATTATCACCACCTCGCTCACTCTGCCTTCTTCAACTTCTGTTTGATCTTCTCAATACCTTTGAGAAGATCCTCCGTGGGCTCTATGATATTCTCGTCGTCCCAGAAGTCCGGGTCGTCGAAGAAGATGACTTTGTCGTAGAAGTTGTCGCGACGGTTAAAGTTGTCGCGGCTCCTGATGGGTTTGATGTCCTCACCCTCGTTCCGGTCGGTCATCACCATCTCTGAGACAACGGTGAAGTTCGACTTGAAGAGCTTTCTCGTCCAGTCGCAGCGGAAACGGATGACGTTACGGATATAGTTCATGCGTGTCACTCCGCCATCGGTCTTGTAGTCGATGCTGATGGTGAGTTCTTTGGGCGTGAACCGCAGACCAAGCGGTTTCTTGCGTAGGATGGACTGTGTCGCCTTGAGGGGGTCACGCATGTCCAGTTGCAGGTCGATCTTCGTGAAGGTGAGGGTCTCCTGGTCGATGTAGAGCTCGCCCAGATAGAGCGGGTAGCCCACCACGAGACGCGGACTGATCTCCACCACGTACTGCATCTTGTCGCCCAACCGTTTTGCACCTTTGTAGCTGAAGGCATAAAGGTCCAGTTCCTCGTTGTTCAGCAGGATCTCGCGGTCTTTCACGATGTCGAGGATGACGGGCAGCACAGGACCGCCCTGGAGTTTCACGGCCAACGTGTCGTTTCTGCGCTGACTGAGCAGTCGGCGTCCTTTCTGGATGGCCACTCCGTCGCGCCAGTCCTTGCCGTGATATGAGGTTTTGTACACGTCGACAACACCCTCTGCGACGCTGATGAAACGGTTGCGCTTCTGGGTGGTCTCGCGATAGAAACCGCGTAACAGATTTGGCTTGTTCGGATAATTTTTCTCGATCTTGCTGA
>JAEENF010000062.1 GCA_016283605.1 Prevotella sp. | reverse complement strand
GCCTTATCCACACCGTATGCCAGAGCAGCGGCTGTAGGCTCATTCACGATACGCTTCACGTTGAGGCCTGCAATCTGACCAGCCTCCTTGGTGGCCTGACGCTGAGAGTCGGAGAAGTAGGCAGGAACAGTGATGACAGCATCTGTCACCTCCTGGCCGAGATAGTCCTCAGCAGTCTTCTTCATCTTCTGCAGCACCATAGCAGAAATCTCCTGCGGGGTGTACTTACGTCCATTGATGTCAACACGGGGATAGCCGCCCTCATTTACTACTGAATAAGGTACGCGAGAAATCTCTTTCTCCGTCTGCTGCCAGTTCTCACCCATGAAACGCTTGATAGAGTAAACGGTGTTCTTCGGGTTGGTGATGGCCTGACGCTTGGCAGGGTCACCGATCTTACGCTCACCGTTCTCAACAAAACCAACGACTGAAGGTGTTGTACGCTTACCCTCGCTGTTGGCAATCACTACTGGCTCGTTACCTTCGAATACGGCAACGCAGCTGTTGGTAGTTCCTAAGTCAATTCCAATAATCTTTCCCATAATTCTATTTTATTTATATGTTAATATGCATGTTAATTTGGACAAAAATCCACGATTATCATAGCAAAGCACGTGCCAAAACGATTTTTTTTGCCTATTTTTGTTTTTTGTTACGACATTTTGGCACAAGTATCAGAAAAATTATTTATCTTTGCACTCGAATTGTACAATTAAATAAACCTGAAGAATGAAAAGAGCGATTTTAACAGCTGGACTGGCCATGTTGTTGATGACAGTCTCGGCTCAGGAGAATTCCTACATCGTAAAGACTCGTAATGCGACGAAAAAGGTCGCAGTGGAGAATCTTTTGACAGAGGAGGTTGAAGTTGAGGAGGAAGAGACAGCCACAGACTTTGTTGGTCAGCATTTCAAGTATTACAGTCTCTGTGACTGGAAAGAAGGCATGAAGTTCATGGTGATGCCTGAGAAGTATGATCTTGTAGTGAGGACTTTCTGTGATGCTGGCACAGGCAAGGAAGTCAGCAGCATGTCTTTGCGTCACAAGATTATGGTCTACAAAGGCAAGAGTGAAAGTTCTGACGGCCATTGGCGGATGAATTTCCTCTGTCAGGATAATGGAAAGTTGTATTATTATGAAATCCCCAGTGGTTCGTTTGACGATTACTGC
The DNA here is from genome assembly GCA_016283605.1 of Prevotella sp. GTDB lineage: Bacteria > Bacteroidota > Bacteroidia > Bacteroidales > Bacteroidaceae > Prevotella. The sequence goes on along the minus strand of JAEENF010000062.1, from coordinate 27,249 downwards.
TATGGTAAGCTCGGTGTACCTACGCTGGCTTATCTGGGTGATGTCGACATCGCCCGTGAACAGCTGTTGGGCAAGAAACTGTTTACCAAGACCCGTGTCTATCGTGTAGATACAGAGGCCGATGGTGATGGCTATCGCGAGACTCTGCAGCCTATGAATAAAGAGGTGACAGTGACTGCCGTTGGTGTTGGTACCCGTCATTTCCCTGTGAAGATCATTGTTGAGGATGAACTGGGTAATGAGTACTATCAGGTGGTGGCTATGTCGAAGACCAATAGTGGTATGCGCGACGATGAGTTTATCATGGACTCTCTGAAGCACACTTTCTACGGTGCCTTTGAGCTTCAGGATGCTGTGATGAAGGTGAACAAGGACTATAAGACCTATATCGGTCAGATTATCCACAATAAGTATAAGACGGAGATGATTACAAAGGGTGACGGTAAAGAGCGCCACGTGACGATTCCTAAGATGATGTCGTTCAAGGTTGACAATACGTTGGCTATGCCTAATAGCCCCTATGTCACTTTGACACTGACAGAGGTGGAGTCTCGTCGTGTATTCTATAAGGACGTGACCTTTACGAATCCCGTAGGTAATCCGAATGCCCGTACAAAGGAGGACGAATTCTTTGGTTACTTGTTCGCTTTGGGTGAGGGTCTGGACCGCGAGACTACTCAGGCTGCACGTGCTGCCATCCAGCAGGGTCGTGTCATCGTGGGTATGAGCGAGGACGAGGTTATCTTGGCTATGGGTGAGGAACCCACAAGCAAGGAGAATACGTCTGATGGTAAATACAAATGGTTATATCAGCGTAGTTCAGGTATTCTCACTATCAACTTCGGACGTAACGGTCGTGTAGAGAGCTACGTCACTCCTGCTGAAAACAAGAAAGTTAGTAAGAAAAAGCAGACTCGTAGCAAGTCTGCATCGAAATAAAAAAATTAATCCCAGCCAAACGGCTGGGATTAATTTTTATGCTTAGGCATTCTTCAGTTTCTCCATGATCTTTGCCTCCAGTTCTTCACAGAGCTCAGGATTGTCTCTCAACAGAGCCTTGGTGGCATCACGACCCTGGCCTAACTTCGAATCTCCATAGGAGAACCAGGAACCGCTCTTCTTGATGATGTTATACTCGACACCCAAGTCAACAATCTCGCCAATCTTCGAGATGCCCTCGCCAAAGATAATCTCAAACTCTGCCTTGCGGAAGGGAGGAGCCACCTTGTTCTTCACCACCTTGACCTTCACCTGATTGCCAAGGATATCGTCGCCATCCTTGACCTTTCCGCAGGGACGGATATCCAGACGTACGGAAGCATAGAACTTAAGGGCATTACCACCAGTAGTGGTCTCAGGGCTGCCAAACATGACACCGATCTTCTCGCGCAACTGGTTGATAAAGATACAAGTGGTATTGGTCTTTGCAATCGTGGAGGTCAGCTTTCGCAAAGCTTGACTCATCAGACGTGCCTGAAGACCGACGGCAGACTCACCCATGTCACCCTCAATCTCCTTCTTGGGGGTCAGTGCGGCCACAGAGTCGATGACGATAATGTCAATCGCACTTGAGCGGATCAGATCGTCTGCAATCTCAAGAGCCTGCTCGCCATTATCGGGTTGTGAGATATACAGGTTGTCGATGTCTACGCCCAGATTGGCTGCATAGAAACGGTCGAAAGCATGTTCTGCATCGATGAATGCTGCAACACCTCCTGCTTTCTGGCACTCTGCGATGGCATGGATAGCCAACGTGGTCTTACCTGATGACTCAGGACCGAAGATCTCAATGATACGTCCTTTAGGATAGCCACCCACACCAAGGGCTGCATTCAGTCCGATACTGCCTGTGGGAATCACTTCCACATTTTCAATGGTTTCTTCGCCCATACGCATGATAGCACCTTTGCCGAAGCTTTTTTCAATCTTGGCCATTGCTTCCTGCAGGGCTTTCATCTTCTGCTGTTGTGGAGTCAGTTGCTCCGTAGATTCTTCTTTCTTTGCCATAGCTTTAAGAATTTAAGAGTTAATACTAATTATAATTCGAGGTCGCCGTCATGAATCTCATGCCAAGGCAGACCTTGTTTGTTCAGTTGTTCCATGAATGGATCTGGATCGAACTCCTCGACATTGTGTACGCCAGGCTTCTTCCACAGACCTTTGCAGAACATCATGGCACCAATCATGGCTGGAACACCCGTGGTGTAGCTGACGCCCTGCATACCAGTCTCCTCATAGGCGGCACGGTGGCTGCAGTTGTTGTATACATAATAGGTGTGCTCCTTGCCATCATTGCCGATACCACGAATGCGACAACCGATAGAGGTCTGTCCCTCGTAGTTCTCGCCCAGATCCTGCGGGTTAGGCAGCACGGCTTTCAGGAACTGCAGAGGTACAATCTTTACTTTCGCAGTGCCACTACCATCGGCCAATGGCGCCTCATATTCCACCTCATCGATACGGCTCATGCCGATATTCTGAATCACTTCGAGATGCTTCAGATACTGTTGGCCAAACGTCATCCAGAAACGTGCACGTTTGATGGTGGGGTAGTTGATGACAAGGCTCTCGATTTCCTCGTGGTGCAGCAGATAGCTGTCGCGTGGACCGATGTTGGGATAGTTCAGATCCTTGTGAATCTCCAGAGGCTCTGTCTCAACCCACTTGCCATCTTCCCAGTACAGACCCTTCTGGGTGATCTCACGGATATTGATCTCAGGGTTGAAATTGGTGGCGAATGCCTTATGGTGGTCGCCTGCGTTACAATCCACGATATCGAGGTACTGGATTTCCTTGAAGTGATGCTTAGCTGCGTAGGCGGTATAGATACTCGTTACACCTGGGTCGAAACCGCAACCCAAGATTGCTGTCAGACCAGCCTGTTCGAAACGCTCGCGATACGCCCATTGCCAGGAGTATTCGAAGTGAGCCTCGTCCTTCGGCTCGTAGTTGGCTGTGTCCATATAACTGCAGCCACAGGCCAGACAGGCATCCATAATGGTCAGATCCTGATAGGGGAGGGCAAGGTTGATGACGAGTTCTGGCTTATAGTCGTTGAAGAGTGTCTTCAACTGTTCCACATCGTCAGCATCCACCTGTGCTGTCTTGATGTCCATCTGATAGCCAGCTTTGTGGATGTCCTCCACAATCTTGTCACATTTAGCCTTACGGCGACTGGCAATCATAAAGTCGGTAAACACGTCAGCATTCTGTGCAATCTTGAATGCTGCTACCGTAGCGACGCCTCCGGCGCCAATCATTAATACCCTACTCATTTTACGATTTTGCAATTTTATGATTTACTATTTATTTCTTCAGAACTGATTCCTAGTGCAGCCAACAGTGAATAGCCGAGAATCTCCTGACGGAAGTTCCAATGGGGCATGGGTTGCATGGCCAACAGGGTGATATGTTTTTCGTCGTCGACATCCTTTAGGGTCGCGCGTACCTTATTATATATATACTCCTGCTCTGAGTCTGGTATAACGATGACTCGTTTCACATCTTTCTGGCTGCACACAAGTTGAAGGGTGTCGCAGAACTGCTGTTCGCAGCTTACAATGTCTTCTACGGGATAAGCGTTAAGCAAGAATTCACCGAGGTTGTCCTTAAAGGCCTTTCCAGAGAGTTCTTCGAACCTGCAAGGATTGAAATTATCCATCTGAGACTTCTTGGCACTATGCAACAATACCACTTGGGTCTCGTGCTCTCCTGCTCTAATCCCTCCGTCGAGGGCTATACAGTCTATCCAACGGGCAATGTCTGCCTGAGGGATCCGTCGCCCAAGCATGCGCTCAAAGTTTACGATGAGATTAAATGCGACTTTGTCAACGTAATCTGCGTCGATAATCATCACATTTTCACTCCATCTAATATCTTGAATGCTGTTGTTCATATTTCGTTGCAAAGATACATCAATTTGCAGAGATTACAAAATAAATAAGCATTTTTTATGTTTTTTAGTTATGATTGATATAAATCAAGCCGTCAAAAATCAGAAAAAGAATCCCCGGTGCTGTGAAGCATCGGGGATTCCCTGTGGTTGGGGTTTTTAACAAGGACGTTTCTTCGGGAGGTTGAAGGCGTCCTGCACTTCCTTCATCTGTTCAAAGGTCATACCATCAGGTTCAGAACCCATAGAGCGAGCACACATGTAGATATTGGCAGCCTTACAGAGCACATCGGTCTGATCGAAAGCATCCATGATGTCCGTTCCTACTGCTACAGTACCATGTTTCTCCCATAGTACAACATCGTGGGTCTTGATTTGTTCGAGCGTAGCTTCGGCTAGTTCGACGGAAGACGGCATGGCGTAAGGAACGATGCCGATGCCCAGAGGCGCAAAGGCTAGTGTCTCAGGAATCATCGACCACAACACACGGGTCATCTCATCCCCTTTCAGGAAACGCTGGATGTGACTCATTGCAACGAGTTCTATGGGATGAGTGTGTAAGGTGGCCTTATAACATGATCCTGTCTCAAGCAGATAATTCTGCAGAGCGAGGTGAGTAGGTAACTCCGATGTGGGCACTACTGGCTCATCAGCAATAACCTCATAAGAGGCACAGTCATCGCAGATGCGGATGATACTTCCGTTCTGCATGGGGTACTTGGCGAGATCGCGCATGCGCTTGCCCGTTCCTTTACAATAGAAATACTTGCCTTTCAACTGGGGCAGAACCATTCCGATCTGTTTCACCTCCGAGATCGCCTTCAGAGTCTTGCACTCATCGTCCATATACTCGGTGACGTTGACGGTGATGTTACCGCCGTTGCGCTCTGCCCATCCTTTCTGCCAAAGGTAACCAGTAACCTCGGCAATCTGATCAATGACGGCCTTTAATTCGGCACGTCCTTCTAATATACTTGCCATTTTTTCTTTTTTACTTTTTATCATTAATAATCATCACCATAACGTTCTTTGGTAATGTCCTCGAGGGCACGGCCGCGAGTGTTGGGAACTCCAATAAAGCCGACGATGAGTGAGATGGCAAGTAGGGCAATCATGCAGAAAGCAGCAATGGTAAAGCCCTCGCCGTTCTCACCATAGATGATGGTGAAGATAAGTCCCCAGACAGCGGAAAGACCACGTACGATGAAGAACATCAGTCCCTGGGCGCCTGCACGGAACTTGGCAGGAAACAGTTCACTACCCCAGAGAGCATAGAATATCTGAGGTGAAGAACCACCTTGTATACCCCATAGGATGGCGAAGAGCCAAAGACCTACCATTCCGTTGACACCAATAGTGACGATGACAAGCCAGGCAGCTATGGCCACGAGGAGTCCGAAGGTGTAGATGGCCTTGTGTGATGTCTTGTCGATGAGCTTCGACACGATAAATGTCACACCCACGATGATGGCCCATTGGATGCAGTTCATCCAGTTGGCTGTTTCATTGCTCACACCACCTGCTGTCTCGTAGATATGTGGCTGGAAGAATCCCATCACAGAAGCCACGAGGTTCCAGGTGAGATAGATGGTTGCCAGGAAGGCAACTGTCTTAATCGCAATGTTGTTCTGGAACAGCACTTTGATGTTGTCCATCAGTCCAGTATTCTCTGCAGAATCCTTCTGAGCAGTAAACTCAGCGCTCTCCTGCAGTTTACGCTGGAGATTCCAGGCGATGAAGGCCACTACAAACAGCGTGAAAAAGACAATACGTGATGAGAATGCATTGACGGCCTCCTGAGATATGTCAGCTCCACCAAACAGGTGGGCCGCAGATTCTACCCAACTAAAGAGGTAGCCACCAGGTGCAAAGAGCATGCCGAAAAGCAAAATGCACATAGGCCCGAAACCCCATGACATCTGAGAAATACAGATGTTGCGACCACGATTGTTGATCTCGCTGCTTTCAGAGATATAAGTCCATGAAGCAGGTACACCTACGCCTACAGAAATACCTGTGATGAGAAATCCGCAAAGCAGCATGGGGAAATTGACACTGAACATGATGGTCAGTACACCTAACATATAAACCAACAGGTTGTAGGTGAAGATGAACTTACGACCGTACTTGTCGGCGAGGAACCCTCCGATGATGGCGCCGATGGCAGCCCCCAGACAGTTGGCACTGATAAAGTTGAGCCAGCCCAGATGAACCTCAGAGAGTCCAAGGTAGTTCTGCCAGAGCGTTAGTCCACTTGCACCAGCAACGATGGCACCTGCATCTAAGTAATTTGTCAGAGACACGGCGATCGTGCTCTTTAAACTTCCACTATTCTTTGCCATTTTTTATGGGATTAATGGGTTAGCGCTTTGAGGTGACATCCTTTTCGTATTTCTGGATGGCGGCTATGTATTCTTCACCTACAGGAACGTTGTTCTTAAGGTTGAAGTAATCGAATACTGCACCAAACGGCATGCTCTTAGCCTCTTCCATCAGGGCGAGACGCTCGAAGTTCTGACCGTTGTCTTCATATTCACGCAACTTCTGCTTCGGCTCGAGCAGGGCCTGAAGGATACACTTCTGGGTTGCACGAGTACCTATGATGTAGGCACCAATACGGTTGATGGAGGCATCGAAATAGTCGAGACCTACGTGGGCACGATCGAGTGCGTCACTGCGTACCAGTTCCTTGAAAAGATCCAATGTCTGATCGTTCATAATTGTCACATGGTCAGAGTCCCAACGAACAGGACGAGAAACGTGAAGCATCAGTTCTGGTACGTACATCAACAGGGTGCTGACGAAGTCGGATACGTTCTCAGTCTGCTCATAGTGACCTGTGTCGATGGTGTACATCTGCTTGCGGGTGGCGCAGTAGGCTGTATAGAAATCGTGTGATCCTACGGTGTAGCTCTCAAGGCCAATGCCAAAGAGTTTAGCCTCGAAACAGTTCTTTACGCCATCGAGCTTCTCTTCCATAATCTCATCGAGTGAGGCTGTTAGAATCTCGCGATACTTCTTGCGCTGTACGGGCATATCTTTAGAACCGTCATGAACCCAGATGTTCATGATACATGGATCGTTCTGGGCCTTACCCATAGCATCAGCAATACGACGGCAACGCTTGGTATGCTCAATCCAGAAGTCGCGGATGGACTTGTCTGGATTAGAGAGTGTGAGGCTGCCAGACTTTGGGTGAGAGAAACTTGAGGAGTTGAAATCAAGCTTCATATTATTCTCTTTAGCCCACTGAATCCAACTCTCAAAATGCTTGACTTCTACCTGGTCGCGATCTACAAACTTGCCTTGGAAATCGCCATAGATTTCGTGGAGGTTCAGACGGTGGTCGCCTGCGATAAGGGTCTTTACGAACTCTATATCTTGACGTACCTCATCGATATTACGTGCACGGCCAGGGTAGTTTCCTGTAGTCTGAATACCTCCAGAGAGGGCATCGTTACGCTCGAAACCTACCACATCGTCGGTTTGCCAACAATGTAGGGAAATCTGTTGCTTCTGGAGTTGATCTAATACTGCGTCAGTATCGACGCCAATAGCTGCATAGCGGTCTTTCGCTACGGCATAAGCTTTTTCAATCAGTTCTGCTTTCATATTTGATGATGTTTATAAGTTGTTTGTTATTCTCAGATAGTTCTCGTAGGCGGCATCCCAAAGAGCTTGGTCTTGTGGCTCATACTTGACAAGTTCAAGCGAGTTGGCGATGATTTGACGCATTTGCCAGATATCTCCTACAAGGCCAGCGGCCTTGGCTTGGAGCATGATATTGCCAATGGCTGTTCCCTCTTGTGGGCCGGCGAGAACAGTGGCTCCCGTGGCGTTGGCAGTGAACTGGTTCAGGTATTTGTTGAGGCTTCCACCACCAATGATATGGAGTACATCCAGACGGAATGGAGCAAACTCCTGTAGCCACTGGAATACCTGCTTATAGCGCAAAGCCAGTGAGTCGAAGATGCAGCGGCAGATCTCAGCAGGTGTTTCCGGCACAGGTTGATTGGTGTTGCGACAATATTGTTGGATGGCACCAATCATACTGTCTGGGTTGGCAAAGAGTGAATCATCTGGGTTGATGATGGAGCGGAAAGCTTCGACCTGCATAGCTGAGCCCTGTAGTTCTGGATGAGAGAGCCGACGGACTTCCTCAGGCCACTCCTTACGACAACGCTCATAGAGCCACATGCCACAGATGTTCTTCAGGAAACGCGTCGTTCCCTCGATTCCGCCTTCATTGGTGAAGTTGCGCTCGTAACTTAAGTCGTTGATAATAGCATCCTTCGTTTCGATACCCATCAGACTCCATGTGCCACTGGAGAGGTATGCGAAATTCTCGTCTTTGGCAGGAACAGCTGCCACAGCACTTCCTGTATCATGTCCTGCCACAGCGATTACAGGGATTGCACCAAGACCTGTCATCTTTTGTACTTCCTCAGTCAGTACCCCAATGACGGTGCCTGGGTTCACCATCTTACCAAACTTATTGCGCTTCAATCCTAAAGAGGCTAACAACCGTTCATCGAGTTCTTTGGTTCGAGGATCGAGCAACTGTGAGGTTGAGGCGATGGTATATTCGCAGACCTCCTGACCTGTGAGCATCCAGGAAAGGGCATCGGGTACGAAAAGTATCTTCTTGGCATGCTGGAAGGCTGAGTTCTGCTCTTGCTTCATGGCATAGAGTTGGAAGATACTATTGAAGTTCATCAGTTGGATACCAGTCACATCGTATACATCTTTTCTGGAAATCACATGCTTCAGATAGTCGTCCATGGCATCAAAAGTAATAGGATCGCGATACGCACGTGGGTTTCTTAAAATGGCATTGTCTTCGCCAATAAAGACGAAGTCAACTCCCCAAGTGTCGATGCCGATAGAGGTGATTTCTATCCGACGTTGAGCCACCTCTTTGAGTCCGCGGATAATTTCGAAGTAAAGTGCGTAAATATCCCAATAAAAGTGGCTCCCCTGTTGAATGAGGTTATTGGGGAAACGTGTTACTTCTTCTAAATCGAACTTTCCGTTGTTAATATTTCCAATGATGGTTCTGCCACTGGTGGCTCCCAGATCGACAGCAAAGAAACAAGTCTTTTTATCCATATTTGTCGTTTCGATTAATGTTAGCGGTTTGCCTTTTTAAATCTGTCGGCAAAGTTACATAGTTTTTCTTATCCCCACCATGACTATTTGATTTTTCACCTACAAATTTTGATGTTTTTCTTGAAGTGTGTATTTGGGTATGTTTTTTTTTACTACCTTTGCACCAGAATTAAAGCAATTATAAAAAACGATATGTCTACATTAACTATTTTTATTGTTTTGGTCTTCTGTATAGGCTATTTGTGTATAGCTTTGGAAGGTGTGACAAAAATCAACAAGGCCGCCATAGCGCTGTTGATGTGTGTGTGTTGCTGGACCCTGCTGATGATGGGGCCTGGAGCCTATTATCCAGAAGTTGCTGGTGACAGCGTCATTCATCACATAGCTGAGGTTATAGAGCATCATCTGGGTGATGCCGCAGGTACTCTGTTCTTCTTGATGGGGGCCATGACCATCGTTGAAATTGTTGACTCTAACGGTGGCTTTAACTTTGTACGAGATGCCATTAAGACACGCTCCAAGCGTAAGCTGATGTGGCGCATGGTCTTGATGACCTTTTTCCTATCGGCCATTCTTGACAACCTGACGACAAGTATTGTCATGATCATGGTGCTTCGCAAATTGGTTCAAAGTCGTGGCGATCGCTTAATCTATGCTGCTTTGGTCGTTATTGCGGCCAACTCTGGAGGTGCCTTCTCGCCCATTGGTGATGTGACAACAATCATGCTATGGATTAAGGGCGTGATTACGACACAGGGCGTAATCTCTGAAATATTCATCCCTTCACTGGTATCCATGCTGGTTCCTGCTTTCATCCTTCAGTATCAATTGAAAGGTAAGTTCGACAAGTCGCTGAATCTGCCCAAGGCTGAAGTCAGCCAGTTTACAAAGACTCAGCGCAACATTATTTTCTGGTTGGGCGTAGGCGGACTTTGCTTCGTACCGGTCTTCAAAACTCTTACCCATCTACCGCCGTTCATGGGTATTCTGCTAGTCTTAGGTGTTCTATGGACTGTGACAGAGATCTTCCATCACAATACAGCAGAGGATGATACAATGGCTAAGCGAGTTTCTGATTTGCTTTCAAAGATTGATTTGTCAACCATCATGTTCTTCCTAGGCATTCTGATGGCAGTGGCTGTGCTTCAAGAGGTGGGTGTGCTCTCTATGTTAGGCGCTGTGCTCGATTCTACCTTCGAGGGTAATCATTTCCTCGTGACGGGTATTATTGGCGTGTTGTCATCTATCGTTGATAACGTGCCTCTTGTGGCAGGATGTATGGGTATGTATCCTGTGGCTCCCACAGGCGATATGGCTGTCGATGGTATCTTCTGGCAGTTGTTGGCTTACTGTGCAGGAGTTGGCGGTTCGATGCTTATTATCGGCTCTGCCGCTGGGGTCGTCGTGATGGGTCTGGAGAAGATAACCTTCGGCTGGTATATGAAGAAAATCACATGGGTGGCTTTTGTGGGTTATCTTGCAGGAATGCTGGTATATTGGTTGGAGCGTATGCTTATTTTTGCCTGATCTCGCTTGGCTTGCAGCCCATCTTCGCCTTGAACTTCGCAGAGAAATAATCCGGACTCTCGAAGTTCAGGCGATAGGCAATCTCCTTAATAGAGAGCTCCGTGGTCGAGAGCAGTTCCTTAGCTCTTAACAGGCGCAACTCCTGCTGATATGTAGCAGGTGATAGACCTGTATATTCCTTAAACAGTTTGCGGAAGTTGCTATAGCTCACACTTTGCTCTTCCGCAATTTGTTGTATGCTCAGCTCGCTTTCCAGCGATTCTCTGATACGTAGACGGGCGCGATTTACCATATTCACCTGTGAGCTGTTCTTTCCTAATTCTATGTTACGCTCCAGTGAATACATCAGTCCTATCAGGTGATTCACGATCCCTGCCATCATCTGCTGGGCGTAGGCAGCTTCTTCCATCGCAGTCTGGAATGCTTGAGTATAGAGAGTCTCCACATCCGATGAATAGCCTACATGATAGATTGGCTTTTCAGTCGAGAGGAATCCAGCCTTCACCCTGTCATCCATGTTCCGTCCTCTGAATCCAATCCAGTGGCTTTTCCATCCCTTGTCCTCCAGCGGGTGATAGCTGTGCCATTCCCCCGGGAAGAGTAGAAACATATCTCCGGCCTTCAGTTTAGTCTCAGGACAATGTGCACTCTGGAACACCCCCTCGCCCTCAGGATTGTAGAGAAGCTGGTATTCATTGAGCACACGCCCGCGTTCCACATTGAAATAGTAGCCGTCTGCATGCCCTTTCGTGGGATAAGGATCGCCAGGGGCGATTTCCTCATAGCCGACGGTGCTTACCGTCAGTCCCCAAAGCGAATCACGCTCATTGGCTAGAAGATATTTACTTTTTTGCATATTTACTATGGCTTGGGGGTCGAACGAATAGTCTGATAGGGGATGACGTGGCGTGGTATCCACATCCAGAAAGTACTGCCGTAGCCTTCACCTTCAGAATGTACCCCGATCTTTCCGCCACAGCGTTCGCAAATCGATTTACAGATACTCAGGCCAAGACCAGTACCCTGAACATAGTCATTGAGCTTTATAAACCGTTCGAAGACTGCAGCCTGTTTGTCCTTAGGGATGCCAGCTCCAGTATCTTCGCAATAAAAAAGGATACCTCCGTCTTTTTCGCGGTAGCCCACCTTGATATGTCCTTGATGTGTATATTTCACAGCATTAGTGACAAAATTGGTGAGTACTTGTTGCAAACGTCCCTTGTCTAAGTAAGCTGGGTAGGAGGGATAGGGATTGTCCTTGATAAACGCCACACCCGACTCGGCGACGCGTTGCTCAAGGCTAATACAGATATCGTTGAATACCTGAGTCAGATCGATTTCGGTAGGCTTGATCGCTAGCGACTGTCCCATGCTGGACGCTTCAAGGATATCGTTAATGAGTCGAAGCAGCATATCGCAGTTATTACGGATGATACGGATAAACTCCATGCGCTCCTCTGGACTTTCCACCATCTGCAGGATATCGCTGAAGCCGACGATGGCGTTCAGAGGCGTCCGTATCTCGTGAGTCATGTTCGCCAGGAAGGCGGCCTTCAACCGTCCGGAGCCCTCAGCCCGCGCAGTCTCCTCTTTCAGCTTCTGCTGCGCCTTCATTAGTTCGTTAATATTCCTGGCAATACCGAAGAATTCTACTAAGTTGCCATCCTTGTCGAGACAGGGTATGCCGCTGATAGAGTACCAAGTGGAATGTTCTTCCATGGGGGTGTAGTCAAAATGATGCACAGCCTGATAGGGCGATTTATTCTCGATACTGTTCCATGCGTTTTGCAGGGCCCCCTCCCGTTCCTCTTCACAGATGCCGGCAAAGAACTCCTCGATAGTCTCGTTATATCCCTTGTCTCTTGGTGAACGGGTGAAATGTATATTGTTAGTTTCAGGATAGTAGTGCCAAATAAACATCTTGCATTCTTCCAACAGATAGTGCAATTTCTGTTCATAATCGTTCGTTGCCTTGTGGATGCGTATGAGTTCGTGGTCGTGGCGCTGTTGTTCAAGATACATATTGCGTTCGGCAGTTACGTCACGCGAGGTCACAACGTAGCAGGTTGGGCGCCCTTTGGTGTCAAGTATGGGGCGGACGTGTGACTCAATATATGTCTCATTCTTGGATTCTGGCAGTCTCAGATAAAGACAGCTGTGAAAAACCTCGCGGGAACCTGGCTTATAATCGTTCTTAAAGAATTCAGCGTCGAAGAGGTTTGCCTTCATAAAATATTCTTTTCGCGCCTGATTCTGATCTTGATGGTCTATACCACAAATCTGTCTCATTTTGTCATTGAGGTCGATCAGCCAGCCGTCTTTATCGTAGTACGACATCGCCAGGAGGTTCGTCTCGAATACCTGCCGGTATTTCTCGCCTAGTTCGCGGTTCATGCGCTCCTGTTCCACCTCCTGAGTTATGTCCTTAATTGTATAGATAATGGTCCTTTTCTGATCCTTCGCCGTTTCAACTAGTGCGTTTCCGTAGTAGTTCCTCCAACGGCTTTCACCGTTGTATCCGTTATCAAATCTCAAGTGCATGTCAAAGTGTTGCTGTTCCCCTCTGGCCAATCGCAGGTTCATCTCGTGCAGATAGGCCGCCTCATCCTCGGGTATACGGCCTATGAACTCTTCAGGGGCTATACCCTCTTTCGGCAGTAGTTCCCCATAGATATTTCTCAGTCGATTCCCCGCGAGGTCATACTCCACCACGTAGTAGTCGCCCATGCTCAGGGCCTGCATCATGATATTGTTTACTTCGGTGGATTTCCTGACTGCCGTTCTCACCCTCAAGGTAATCAGCCGGCTGAGCAGAAATGCTATAATTCCTGCGATGGCGATAATGCCAAGCAACAGTAAGGAGTAAGGTGATGAGTCAGCGTTAATGCGCTCCGGGTGAAACCATCGGTCATTTATTCTCTTGATATCTCCCGCTTGTTCGAGACGGGCGAATTCATCATCGATGTCATTTATCAGTGCCTTATCATACCCGACAATGTGGAGTTCCCCAGCAGGGATATCTACCTCGTCCAATATGATACTGTCCAGTGTGAGCTCCTTTATTTTTCTACTCAAGGGTATCTCCCCCCAGATATAATACTTCTCCTCGCCACGCCTAATTCTTGTCAGTCCTTCCTTCGGTGAAAGGTATCTTATGGTGAACTTGGGTTTCAGATCCTGGTTGATGCGTAGTGCGGCATAGTCGTTTTTCTTCAGCAGGAGTGTGTCACCTTGAACCAGGTCTGTGATTGAACGTAGCGGTGCTGTGTCCAGTCGTCGGGCCGTTCGCAGGGTGTAGTAGTTGATATAATTCTTCGTCTTGACGTAAGGCTCGTTATCATAAGCGGAGGTGAGTGCATGAATAAGGTCTGCCTCGTGTCGCTCGAACATCTCTGTGGCGAGATACCACTCCTGCATCACAAACCTGTGCGGAATCCCCAATCGCTTAAATATCATCTCTAGCACTTCGATGTTATAGCCGGAGGGTTTTCCGTCGCTATTCACGTATTCGTAAGGCTGGAAGTCCCAGTCGCATACCACGATGCATGGCTTCTCCTCAGTAAATCCGTAGCTTTTCCTCGCCATGGCCGTCCCTGTCGTCGTCAGCAGAGTCAGTGCTATCAAGCCTTTCAGCCAAGTCCTCTTTCTTATGGTGATATATCTGTCCATTTTGTTATTTCCTTTCTATTTCATTGACCTTACAGGGGATGGCTATCCATACGATAGTACCTTTCCCTACTTCCGACTTGATGGTAATCTTTCCTCCCATCTGGTTCAGAATCTCCTGACAGATGGGCAGCCCGAGGCCAGTGCCCTGACTGTCAGTGTTGTTGAAGCGCTCGAATATCTGCTGCATTTTATCCTCGGGGATGCCGCAGCCTGTATCTTGAAAGGCAATGACCAAAGTATCGCCAGTATAGTCATACCGTGCCCTTACCTGTCCTCTTGTCGTGTTCTTAGCTGCATTCTCAGCAATACGGTCGATGACCAGACCCAGATTCTGTTCGTCTATATTCACAATAATATGTTTGTATGGGTTGATGACCTCGTATGTTACTTCGGGCTTCTGATGGTGATACCAGCAACTCTGGCAGCGAGTCTCAAAGAAAGGCCCGAAATCCACTGGCTTGTTTTTGAATTCAATCATCTGCGCATCAAGACGCGAGAGGAAAAGGATGTCATTTATCAGCCGCAATAGCTGTGCTGAACTCTGCTTGATCTCGCTGATAAATACTGCCTCGTCCTCTGCAGTGTGCTCCATTTCGAACAGTTCCGCGAAGCCAACAACGGAGGTCAGAGGCGTACGGATCTCATAGCTCATGTTGTGTAAGAAGGCGTTCTTCACGGTTTCTACCTCCTGAGCCGCTGCTGTCTTCAACTCTAGTTCTTTCTCCGTTGTCTTGATTTCGCTCACGTTACGACACAAACCTATATAATCTGTTACCCTTCCCTCACTATCCATCGCAGGAATGAACGAGAAGTGTAGGTACAAATATCTACCCTTCCTGAAGATGTTGGTCTTCACGGTCAGGTTCACGGGTTGTGTCGTGCGATTGTCCATGATGTTGAATGCCCTGAGAGTGATGGTCTTCGACTCCTCATCGAGGAGTGACAGGGCTCTCGTTTGCGTCATCCGGTACTGCACCCGGCCAATCTCGCTACAGATATCCAGTGTGTGCGTGTCGGGTGAGTAATTCGTCATCCTGACACCTCCGTTCTTCAGCACATAGTCGATATTGCGGATATAATCCTCCATCTCATCGTCGGCCTTCTTTAACTTTACAATGTTCTCCTGTTGCAGTGAATACGATTTTACGACCTCGGTTACATCCCGACCTGTACCATAGATCCCTAGCAACTTGTGGTGCTCGTCTCTTACTGGTATCATCTGCATTTCGTAATATAGCTCATTGCGCTTGAGAAGTCTGTTCAGTGTACGCTCGTCATTAGACGACTTGAAAATCTGGGTCAGATACAACGGCTCTAGGTCATTGACGGAGATGTCCATTCCAAGCACATCTTTTACCGTCGGATTTATTTTCTTAAGGGCTTCGAATCCTCCAGGAATGGCGTTACTCAGTTTCTGATTGATATCTGTGATAAATCCGTTCTCATCGAAGTATACCATATCTGTCATCGCGGAATTGAATATGGATTGGTAGCGAAGCATCATCTCCTCTGCCTCCTTCTGTTGTTGCCGTTCTTCAGTCACATCACTGCGTGTGGCTATAAGCTCTGTTGGATGCCCCTCTTTATCACGATGAAGTACTGTCATGATCATTGTGAAATGGCGGATCTCATCATTATGCTGCATGCTCTTAGCCATGAGATTAACAACCTCCTTTTCAGACTCTTGCCTTACCAATCGCCTGAGGGCTTCCTTGAGTTGGATGAAACTTTCGGGGGTGGTCCTGTCGGCATAGTCGTAAGCGGGATAGGTCATTTCCGGATTACCGTTCTGATCGAGTATTGTGGTTGTACGACTGTTGACATGATAGATCCAGATACGAACGTTACTTGTTCGGAGTAGTAACGCTAATCGGTTGTTACTCTTCTTGAGGTCTTTGGTCATCCGCTTTTCGCGTAAGCGATAGATTAAGTAGTAGATTAAGAAACCTAGAGTGATGACGAGTAGCAAGGCAGCCACTTTCCAAATCCATGAGGGAACGGAGGTGTCGGAACGTTCTGGATAGAACCATTTGTTCTGTATAGGCTGCAGACGGTCTCTTGCACGCAGGAGCATAAAGACGCTGTCAAGCTGCTGGAGCAGGGTCGGATTGTTAGACATGAACTTATATTCTCCATGCTGGATGTCCACTGGAGACAGTTCAAGATCATCGAAGTTATACTTACGAATAAGCCACTTCAGTGAGTTTGTATTCCAGACAAGCACGGTGCCAGGGTCGTTATGAGCCTTTTGTATGGCCTCTTGCATGTCGTTATAAGGAATGGCATTATTGCTCCAACCCTTCTGTATCATGAGGTGATGGCTGAAGCTACCAGTATGGACGATGACTTTATGATTGGCCAGGTCTTTCAGCTTACGGATGTCTGTGGGGACGTCTTTTTTGTGTACGATGCTGTGTGTGAACAGTTGGATGACAGATTGGCCGTAGCGGGCATATTCATTATGGAAGTGTGCATCCATTCCCAACATCAAGTCTGACTTACCGTCTTTCAGATCGCGTAGGGCATCCTGAGTGGGCTTCAGCTTGATGGTATAGGGGATGTTCAGTTCCTCGAACATCATCTTCAATAGGTCGATATTATAGCCTACAGGTTCTCCATTTTCATTGAGGAATGAATAGGGCCATAGATCCCAGGCATCCTCATAGACGAGGGGATGGTCGTCTGTAAAGATGTTGGCGCTATTGGTTTGTGCTGATGCAACTATTGGCAGCAAGGACAGCATCCATACAGCGCTCATGATCCTATTGCATACTTTATTATATGTTATCATATCTATCTTTAATTGTCTAATCGTCTTTCTGTCTTAATGTCAGCGGGAACCCATATCCAGAAGGTTGAACCCTTGTCCTTGCCTTCTGAGATGACGCCGATCTGTCCTTTACAACCGTCAGCGATTGCTTTACAAATACTCAGTCCGAGACCCGTACCTTGTATATAATCGTTGAGCTTTACAAATCGCTCAAAAATCTTCTTTTGTGCCTCCTTGGGAATACCGTCGCCCGTATCTTCACAGTAAATGTATATACCTTGATTCTCGTAGCGGTATCCCACTTTGATATGGCCTTGGTGGGTGTATTTTACGGCATTAGTCACAAAGTTCGTGATGACTTGTTGCAGACGGCCGTTATCTACTATAGTTTCTAATGTCATATAAGGATTCTCCTTGATGAACTCTACACCAGGCGTCTGCACACGTTCTTTGAGCGACTCGCAGATGTCATCGAAGGACTTGGCAAAGTCTACCAGCCTGGGCTCGATATGTATGCCACCTGTGTCAAGTGAGGAAATGGCCAAGATGTCATTAATGAGTCGAAGAAGCATATCGCAATTGTTCATGATGACACGAATAATCTCTTGCTTCTCTTCCGGTGTCGACAGCATGGGCAGCACATCGGAGAAACCTACGATGGAGTTCAGCGGAGTACGTATTTCGTGGGTCATATTTGCCATAAACACTGATTTCAGACGTCCCGAATCATTAGCTCGTTCCGTCTCTTCCTTCAGTCGTTCCTGTTTTTCAATGAGTTCGTTTACGTTTCTTATTACACCATACGACCCTTCCAGCCGCCCATATTCGTCAAAATAGGGGGCGCTGTCGATGATGTTCCACTGTAGTTCTTCGCCCTCATGGAAGAATGGACGCATGTGGGTGAGTGTGGTTTGAGGCACATTGAAATACTTCTCTGGTTCTTCAAGCCCCTGACGGAAGGGACTGTCAATGAAGTGGCGCTTCAACTCCTCGAAGTCCATGGTCTTCTCAGGTGCGCCCAACTGCTTGTAGAAGTAACACTCCCTTTTACTGAATGAGGTGCGGAAGACTCGCATATTACAGGTTTCCATCAGATACTGCAGCTCTGTCTCATATTGCTGTATGGCCTCATTGGCGCGTCGCATATCCAAGTCGTTCTGTTTGTTTTGGAGATAGAGTTCACGCTCTTGGGTCACATCGCGAATGGTGAGCGTGATGTAGTAAAGCTCTCCGTTTTCATCGTAGATGGGGTGCAAGCGTAGTTCGGAATAACAGTTCACGCCTCGCTCGATGACAATAGTCTTTGTGCAGAAATACAGGTCGCTTACGTTCTGTTGGTTAATCGTATTTTGGAACGCGGGCATCTCGTATAAACTCTTATTGTAATAATACCAGTCCTCCTCTGTCTGAAACTTAAGGATCTCCCTCATTTTCTGATTCGATGCTAGAAGCTTCCCTTCCTTACTGTAGAAAGCCAGTCCGATGACACTCTGTTCGAACATCTTGCGGTATTTATCTGTCAGCCTAGCCTCTTCTTCCTCCTCTTTCCGTAGTCCTGTCTCGTCTGTCATAGTGCAGAAAATGGTGGTTGGCGGTTGATGCTCACCATTACCAAATTCCGCGATTCCACGGTTATGCAGCCATCGCCACTCATTCTTCCTCTTTCCATTTTCCTCTTTCCCCGAAAAATTCCAACGGAAGGCGCATTCGTCAGTTTTTGTTTCACCGTGAAAAAGCCTGCTGACGAAATCCTTGTAGATATGTTGGTCATCTGGATGAATGTATTGTAGACTCTCTTTAAAGCCCATTCCTTCTTCTGGCAGCAAATGGCCGTGAAGGTTGATGCCGTGCTGACGGCGAAGGTCTAACTTTAGTACGATATTGCTGCTTTGGTCCAGTGTGTGCTGCATGATTTCTCTAATCTCCTGCGTCTGACTCACTCTCTTGCGGATGCGGAGAACACTGATACGGTTCAGTGCCCATGTTACCATGAATGCCAGCAGCACCAAAAACACCATCATTGAAGATACAACATCAATCATAATATTCCTCCTTCCTCTTTTCTCTTCTCCATCTCCTTCATTTCGCATGGGATAATCACATAGACTGTACTTCCTTTACCCCATTCCGATTGAATCTCTATGGAACCGCCCATTTGCGTGATAAGTTCTTTGATGATCGGCAGATCCAAACCGGTACCATAACGGCTGTTGTCCTCCCCTCTTGCAAATCGGTCGAATACATGGGCCAACGCTTCTTTGGTGTAGCCCGCTCCTGTGTCTTCGATGGCGATGCTCAACTCACCATGACGGTATTCGTATTTTGTACGGATATAGCCCTCTTTGGTCTGATGAGCTGCATATGCGCATAGTTTTTGGATCACTTCGCCCAGCTGCTGTCCATCGATGACGATTACTAGTCGGCTGTAGGGGTTCTCTACGTTCACCATGACCCCTGGCGTCAACGTGCTCCATCCCATATAACAGTAGCCGTCGAACATCGCGGCAAAGTCCGTTTCCTGATAATTCATCTCCACCATTCCTGCATCCAGACGTGACATAAAGAGTATGTCATTTACCAATGCCAGCAGATCCCCGGTGTTTCTCTTGATTTCTTCGGCAAATACAGGTTCGTCCTCCTCATCGTGGGGGGCATTAAACAATTCAGCGAAACCCAGTACGGCGTTCAGTGGTGTACGAATCTCATAACTCATGTTCTGCAGGAATTTGTTTTTTAATTCCTCCGTCTCTTGGGCTTTCTCTGTCTCCTCTCTCAGTCTCATCTCCGTATAGTGCATCTCTGTGTCGTTTCGCGCCATGCCGAAATAGTGACTGATCTGTCCTTCTTTGTCTGTCACGGGCACCACGCTGAAAGTCAGGTAAACCGCCTTTCCCTCTTCGTCGCGAAACCGAGTGCGTATGGTTTCCGTAAATGCCCCTTCTCGTCTGCGGTCCATACGTAAAAATAGTCCTCTCGCCCTGCGTCGGTCTTCTGGGTCTATCAGTGAGACACAACGTATCTGCTGTAACCGGTATTCCGCACGGTTCAGGTCGCTTGAGATTTCCATTTCATGTGTCTCAGGGTGATAGTTAATTAACCTTACACCACTCACTCTTAAGGTATAGTTGATATTGTCGATATACGTTTGAATTTCCTGGTTTCTCTTTCTCAGGAGCTGCGCGTTAGCTCGCTGTCTGTGGTGCTCTCTCACCATCTCCGTGATGTTACGTCCTGCTGCAATCACGCCCATAAACGTCCCATCCTCGTCCCTCACGCTACTCACTGTCGCCTCGTAGTAGAATTTTCCGCCCACTTTCACCTCAGGAATTCTCTCGTCCGTCTGTTTTGCCCTGTCGATGTCCGTTATACTCGATATTCTGATGATGTCCAGCGTATCCGTGTTGATGTTCCGGTAGGAGGGAATGTCTGTTATTCTGACCTTTCGTGCTAGCAGTGCCTCTTTGTTTACGATGCCGAAAGTCTCGCATGCTGTATCGTTGATGTCTGTCAACATACCGTTCTTGTCGTAGAAGATCATGTCCACCAAACTCGAATTAAACACCGTCTGATATCTCATGGCCAGTCTTCTCGCCTTCTCTCTCCGTTCGTGGTCATCGGTAGTGTCAGTCTGAATACCGATGATTGTTTTCGGCAGCCCCTCCTTGTCATAGTGTAGCACGGATATTTTTACCTCGTAAGTCCTTTGTCCGTCATCGTCAGCTCTGCCCCTGATGGTCATTTCGCCACTTTCCACCCGTCTTTGGTGTATGGCCAGAATCAGTTCCCTCATCCTGCTGAAATCCTCTAGGTCGTAGTGTTGGGCCATTTCCATCGGTGTAAGCACCTTTGTTTGTTCGCCTTCGTTTCCGTATAGTGTGAACAGTCTTTTCACAGGGTCCATCGTCCACACTTCAGTCTTGTTGGCGTCCATCACCAGCCCCAGTTGGGTAATCACCTGTCGCGCTTCGCCCGTTACTTCTTTCTCACGGTAGTAGAAAATGCGGTTCGAGAAAATCATAGTAAAAACCCCGATTAGCAGTCCCGCCACGGCGTAGGCTGCCAGATGGTGACTGTCGGCTATGGTTTCCATGTTTTCCCCTTGGGCCATGGCCACATAAGCTATTGCCAGCAACCCGGCCATCGTCGTTAGTCGATGAATGTTTCTAGTTATCATGTTACTTTTGTCGTTCGTTGTTTTGGGGCCATTTCGATTCATTTCCGCTGCGAATTTACGAATTTTCTTTGAATTCTCCAAATTTTGATGAAAAAACTGCCAATTTTTTTTGTCAGATTGTAGAATTGTTGTATCTTTGCTGCATAATTTCAGTAAATATGATAGACGTAAAAGAGACTTTAAAGAAGAGTGAGGAGAGAATGGAAATGGCAGCTATGTTCCTTGAGGAAGAGCTGAACCGCATTCGCGCAGGTCGTGCCAATGTGGCCATTCTCGATGGCGTTCGCGTGGATTCTTACGGTAGTAAGGTGCCCTTGAACCAAGTTGCTAATGTCAGTGTGCCTGATCCTCGTACTATTGCGATTAAGCCTTGGGATCCAAAGGAAATCCGCAGTATTGAGAAGGCCATTATGGATAGTGATGTGGGTATCACGCCGGAGAATAATGGCGAGGTAATCCGTCTGAACATTCCTATTCCCACGGAGGAACGTCGTCGTGACTTGACGAAGCAGTGTGCGAAAATCGCAGAAAAGGCAAAGGTTGAGGTGCGCAACGTACGTGGTGATATCAAGGACAAACTGAAGAAAGCCATTAAGGACGGACTCTCTGAAGATAACGAGAAAGACGCGGAAATGGAGCTTCAGAAGATTCATGACAAGTTCATTAAGAAGATAGATGAGCTTATTGCCGCGAAGAACAAGGAGATTATGACGGTGTAGGATGAAAGGCCTCGTCGTCAAGAATACAGGCAGCTGGTACACCGTCCTTACAGACGATGGCCAGCTGATTGATTGTAAGGTGAAGGGTAATTTCCGTATCAAGGGCATACGGAGTACAAACCCTGTGGCTGTGGGCGATCGTGTGACGGTCAATAATGAGTGTTGGATTGTCGACATTGAGGACCGTCGAAACTACATCATTCGCAAGAGCATCAATCTCTCCAAGCAGAGTCATATTATTGCGGCCAATGTCGATCAGGCCTTCCTTGTGGTGACGGTCAATTACCCTCAGACCTCCACAACTTTCATTGATCGTTTTCTGGCTTCTGCTGAGGCTTATCGTGTGCCAGTGGTGCTCATCTTTAATAAAACAGATCTCTTGGATGCCGACGAACAGCACTATCAGCAGATGCTTATCACTCTCTACGAGACTATCGGCTATGAGTGTCGAATTATCTCTGCGGAGAAAGGCGAGGGCGTCGATGATTTACAGCCGTTGCTCGAAGGGAAAATTACCTTGCTCAGCGGCAACAGTGGAGTAGGGAAGTCCACACTGATCAATCGCTTGGTACCTGGTGTCAATCTCCGTACCTCCGAAATCTCCGATGCCCACAATACAGGCCAACATACGACAACCTTTTCAGAGATGATTCCTCTCACAAAAGGGACAGACCCCTTTGTGAGAACTTGGCTCATCGATACGCCTGGCATCAAGGGCTTTGGCACCTTCGATATGGAGCCCGAGGAACTGACGAGCTACTTCAAGGAAATCTTCCATTTCTCCAAAGACTGTCGTTTTTCAAACTGTACCCACACCCATGAACCGGGCTGTGCCGTGCTCAAAGCCCTCGAAGATCATTACATTGCTCAGAGCCGTTATCAGTCCTATCTCTCCATGCTTGAAGACAAGGATGATTCAAAATACCGAGAGGCGTATTAAGGGAATAGGTAAAAAGGTAAAAAAGTAAAAAGGTAAAAAGATAAAAAAAATATGAAAAAGCTATTCCTGATATTTGTTATTATCCACTGTGTTCTCTTTACTATTTCAGCACAGACGAAGACTTCTGTCACAGAGTTCAATCTTGCAGGTCCATATCCGGTAGCTGCACCATTAGCGTTTGATACCGTCAATGTGAAAGGCGAGAAGTTTGATGACAAGTTGTTCCTCAACACGATGCCCCTTTCATCGGCTGCAACAAAAGTATTTAATGGAAAAGTGCTTCCTTCTTTGGAGGACAGCAAGAGTGTCGGCCTACTCTCTTTCTACATCAACAATGTCGACTACCTCAAGGGGAAAATCAAGGTGAATGGACCAAAGAACTACAAGCTTTTCATTGATGGCCAGGAGGCTTCTAGCGACTTGAATCTTGCTCCTGAGCACCACACCTTTGCCATCAAATACCTTGCTGAGCCTAAAGACACTGACTCTATCAGTGTAACCATCGAAGCTCCGCAGACTTTGCCTTATATGTTAGATAAACGCCATCCCTATATGGTTCACGATTTGACAGACGGTCGTCGTGTGAGAGGAATCTCTCTTTCTGCAGATGGACAACTTGTAACGGTCTCTTACCAGATAACAGAGCGCGGGGGAAACAGCCGTTGGGAATATGAACTCCATGACGTAAAGACAGGTCGTCTCATCTCTCGTCCCTCGCGCAACACCCGTTGGATGCCTAAGAGCATTGCTTGGATAGAAGACGAGAAAGAGGGCGTTCATCGTGTATTATATAAGGTTGAACCACTGACCGGTCAACGCACCCGTTTTGCTTATGATGTTCCTGATGGTAGTTATACCGTCTCACCAACTGAGGACTATCTCATCATCACAGTCGAGGAAGAAGGACCAAAGGAAGACAAGGAAGTCTTTGAGGTTTTAGAGATGGACGATCGTCAACCTGGTTGGCGTAATCGTCGTTATCTTCTGAAGTATGATTTGCAGACAGGTGTCTCTCAGCGTCTCACCTTTGGTTCTAAGGGTGAGCGTCTGGCCGATATCTCCCAGGACGGCAGCAAACTGCTGATATACTCTTCCTACTCGCGACTTTCAAAACGGCCTACTGAGGTGGCTGACTACTATATCATGGATGTTAAGACACAGAAATTGGACACGCTATTACGATGTCAGGGATTCTTAGGCGATGGTAGCTTGTCACCCGATGGCTCACAAGTGCTTTTTATGGGAACCCCAGAGGCCTTCGACCGTATTGGCTGTCAGTTACCTGCCGATGTAACCCCAAGCATGACAGAAAACGAACTCTTCCTTTATGACATCGCTACTAAGAAAGTGACACCGCTGACTAAGGATTTCGATCCTTCTCTCGACGGTGGTGTCGATTGGTCATGGGCTGACGGTAAGGTTTATTTCCGTGCCGAATGCCGTGACTATGTCTATCTCTACCAGCTCAACCCCAAGACAGGTAAGATTCAGCAATTGCCAGTGACTGGCGATGACGTTTACCGCTTCGATATGGCTGCTCACGCCCCTATCCTTGCGTACCTTTCTTATAATACCTTGGAGCCTGCCTCCGCCTATGTTGTCACGCTTAACTCTAAACTCTCAACTCTCAACTCTAAACTTTTCTTTAATGGCGCTGAGGCTTTGGGCGATGCCGAAGTGGGCACCTGCGAGGACTGGAACTTCACCAATTCGAAGGGCGATACCGTCTATGGTCGACTTTATCTGCCTAAGGACTTTGACGCCACGAAGCAATATCCGATGATCGTCTATTATTATGGTGGATGCTCGCCCGTCAGCCGTTACTTCGAGTCGCCTTATGCACCACAGTATTGGAACTCGCTAGGCTATGTGGCTTATATCGTCGAGCCCAGTGGTGCTACAGGCTTTGGGCAGGAGTGGGCTTCGCGCCATGTGAATACTGCTGGACATGGACCTGCTGAGGATATTATCGAGGGCGTGAAGCAGATCTGTAAGGAGCATCCTTTCATCAATCCGAAGAAGATAGGTTGTATGGGCGCTTCCTATGGTGGCTTTATGACGCAATATCTGCAGACGCAGACCGACATCTTTGCTGCTGCTATTTCGCATGCCGGTATCACTAATCACACCAGCTATTGGGGTGAGGGCTATTGGGGCTATAATTACAGTGAGGTGTCGATGGCCAACAGCTACCCGTGGAGTCATCGTCAGCTTTATGTCGATCAGAGTCCACTCTTCAATGCAGACAAGATCCATACACCGCTGCTATTGCTCCATGGCAATGCTGACACCAACGTTCCACTTATCGAGAGCCTCCAGATGTTTACGGCACTGAAGCTTCTCGGTCGAGAGGTTGCCCTCGTTGAGGTCGAAGGAGAGAACCACCATATTCTGGATTACAAGAAGAAAGAGAAATGGCTTGCCACCCAGATGGCTTGGTTCGCTCGTTGGCTTAAGGATGATCCTACTTGGTGGGACGCTCTTTATCCGAAGAAGCATTTGTAGCACCAATTGCCTGTTTTGCCCAGTCCATGTCCTGACGGCTACGTGATTTCGTAACGAGCCATACGCCTGTGAATACGAGGAAGACGGCTATAGCATGGGATGGTTTCAGAACACCGATGCCCGTCAAGACCGAGACAACGACGGAAACGATCGGTTGGACATAGTTATAGACAGAGACCACTGTAGGCCGTAATGTCTTCTGACCGATCATGGTCAGAATATAACCCAGATAGGTGCCAAAGATCACCACATATGCTGCCTCCCACCATGAACGGGCAGGGACAGGTTTGCTGACGACTTCCTGTACATGACCGAACGTAAAGGGAATGATGAGAAGTGTAGCCCAGAAGAACATCCATTTATTGATGGTAAAGACGGAATAGCGACGTATCAGTGGATTGAACAACGAGAGGTAGAGTGCGAACGAGAACTGGGCTCCCAGACAGAGCAAGTCTCCTCGGATGTCACCCACCTTGTCGGAGCTTGCTGCTGCAGAGGTAAGTATCAGTATCAATGCACCACTGCACCCCATAAGCACCCCCAGCGCCTTCTTACTTGTGATGGGCTCTTTCAGAATCAGTGCTGCGAGAATCATCGCGAAGATGGGCATCGATGTCGTGACGATTGAGGCATTGATGGGTGAGGTGATGCTCAGGCCGATGGTATAGCAACACTGATTCGTGACAAGCCCGAAAACCGCAGCACCGATAAACATCAACTTGTCCTTCATCGGCACATGTTCCTTTTTTACGAGTAGCGATGTCAACCAGAACAGAATACATCCGCCTAGTACACGGAATGACACCATGGTCAGACCGTCCAGACCGTGGGTCATGGCGTCTTTGCCTAAAGGCGCCATCAACCCCCAGAATGCACATGCGCCAAACATGGCGAGGTGGGCTATAAGAGCTTTGTTGTTATCCGATGGTGATCTCATATTTTGACATAAACGAGGCACCGGGCTGGAGGTGGTTCATCAGAGGCTTGTCCTTGAACTCACCGGAGAAACCGCGGGGATCACCAAGACCGTACCAGGGTTCAATGCAGACGAAGGGCGCATTCTTCTGATAGGGACTCCAGAAGGCGATGACAGGACAACGGAAGTCGACGGTTACCACGGGCTCACCGGCCTTGTTGAGCAACTGTGCCCGATGCACCTGACTCTTGTGGATCTTCACACTGTCGTTGCGCCACGTGTTGTCGCAGAACTCGATAATACCTTCCTCGGCCTCGACAGGTACTTCTGTCATCTCGTGAGAGCCATCGATATAGCTCTTCAGACCATCGAGGGGATTGACATTATCCAGGCGGATACGTCCGAATTGTGACTCACCGGCCTTCATGTCGGGGATATTGAAGGCGGGATGGCCACCGATCTGGAAATGGATCTCGCGGGTGTCGGTGTTGTGGACGTGCCAGATGACACCGATCTTGTTGCCATCGAGGACATAGCTCACAGAGAGGGTGAAGTCGTAGGGATAGACTTTCTTTGTCTCGTCTGAGGATTCGAGGGCGAAGGTGACCTTTCTTTCGCTTTTGGCGATGAGCCTGAAGTCGGTGTCGCGGGCGAAACCGTGACGTGGGAGGTGATACTCATGGCCATCGACAGTGTAGGTGTCGTTGTTCACACTGCAGACAATCGGGAAGAGGATAGGGGAGTGACGGGGCCAGAACTGAGGGTCGGCCTGCCACAGATATTCCTTACCGTTTGCATCTTTAATACTCTGGAGCTCTGCTCCTTTCTCCGAAACGATGATGGAGAGTTGTTCGTTTTTTAGTTCTACCATAATAGTTTGTTATTATTAGAGTTGTTTTACCCATGTTATAATATCGTTGATGACTTCTTCAGAGAAGGTCTCTTCTATTGTACCGTATTCTGTGGGAAGACCTGTCTGACAGTGTTGGAACAGGTGATTTAATCCATCATACTGTTTGATAAGGTTC
>JAEENF010000061.1 GCA_016283605.1 Prevotella sp. | reverse complement strand
ACATAGGGATAAGCCGTATGCGGCATACGCAGGTTGCGTCCGTCTTCACCATAGGCGGCCTGATTTTTACCATAGAAGGCATCAAAATAAGTGTAATCGTGTGAGTCGGCATGGAAATAATCCAGGCAGTGGTGTCTGGTACTACTATTGACGGAATTGGCCTTCCAGTATTGTCCATTGAAATCGACATGTGTAATGAGCAGTCCATGACCTGGAAGCATCATGTCCCATCCCTCCCACTGACGGTTCTCCAACAGATAGTACTCATCAGGATAGGCATCGTTCACGATGCGATAGGCCACACCTTTGCGATCGAAAGGTGGCATATTGGTAATGGTAGTGGTAGTGGTGAGGTCTGAAGGCGTCTGCCATCCCAGATATTCCCGTTCGTGGATGGAGAGATTAGGCGGGCACCAGCCATCATCGGAGAAGTTGCCGCCATCCATCAGGTCCCACTCGTCGAGCAGGGAGAACTCACTACTCCCTACAGGATACATGTCAGGGAGTCCCAGCACATGACAGAACTCATGGCAGATCGTCCCTATACCGCAGGAGGTATTATTGGTCCACAGCTCAGGACTGGCAGAAAAGCCGCCAACGGTCACCCCGTCGAGCTTCATATAGAGATAGTCCGTATTCGGCCATATACAACCTTTCGCTTCATCCACGTCCTCATTACCGCCATAGCCGGCAAAGACGACGATTACCGTTTCTGCCCGTCCGTCGCCATCCCAGTCATAATCGGCATAGTTCAACTGACTGTCTGCCTTCTGGATTGCATCATGGATCTGGGACATGCCGTAGTTATCATACGTCTTGGCTTTCTGATTGGATGTCAGTTTTATGGGTCCCACGACATCAAACTGCAGATTGAACTGCCCTGATGACTGGTCGCGGAAATAGTCGGCCACGCATCCAGGACCCTTCCCAGGATTGAAATTCTTCTTGTTAAACATGTTCTGATAGAATTCCAACGTGTGGTCCTCAGCAAAGTCGCAGTCTGCAAACGACATCAGGATAACAGGCAGACGATAGGTTTTCTTGGCATCCCAAGTCGTATTTGGATCCGACAACGCACGTGTCACCTGGGCACTGCGTGTGAAGTGCAGTACCTTACCGTCGGACATACGATGCGATTTAACTCTGGCTGCATTTGCAGCCAGAGTTAAAATCAACAGGATTACTGTTGCAATAAGACGCGATAGCCTTACTTGGCACACGGCGTCCAGGGTTTCAGGGTCTTGAAGAAGTCATTACCCTTGTCATCGACGAGGATGAATGCGGGGAAGTCCTCGACATCAATCTTCCAGACAGCCTCCATACCGAGTTCGGGATACTCTACGCACTCGATGCTCTTGATCGAGCTCTGTGAGAGCACAGCAGCCACACCACCGATAGAGCCCAGATAGAAGCCACCATACTTCTTACAAGCCTCTGTCACCACGTCTGAGCGATTACCCTTGGCAATCATCACGAGTGAAGCACCATTAGCCTGGAACTCATCCACATAGGGATCCATACGGTTAGCTGTGGTGGGACCCATCGAACCGCAAGGATAACCCTCCGGCGTCTTGGCAGGACCTGCATAGAGCACAGGATATTTCTTAAAGTAGTCGGGCAATCCCTCACCAGCATCCAGACGAGCCTTCAGCTTGGCATGAGCGATATCACGAGCCACGATGATCGTTCCCTTCAGGTTGACACGGGTAGAAACGGGATACTTCGACAGTTCCTTACGAACAGCATCGATACCCTCACCCAGATCGATAGTGATGGTGTTCTGTCCCTCACCGGCCTTGGCATACTCTGCTGGAATCAACTCTGAGGGGTTCGAGTCCATCTTCTCCAACCAGATACCGTCGGCATTGATCTTCGCCTTGATATTGCGGTCGGCAGAGCAGCTGACGCCCATACCAATCGGACAGCTGGCACCATGACGCGGCAGACGGATCACACGGATATCGTGAGCCAGATACTTACCACCAAACTGAGCACCGAGACCAATCTTATGAGCCTCCTTGAGGAGTTTCTCTTCGAGGTCGATATCACGGAAGGCACGACCCGTCTCATCACCGGTTGTGGGCAGACCATCATAGAACTTGATAGAAGCGAGTTTCACAGTGAGGAGGTTCTTCTCAGCAGAAGTACCACCAATCACAAAGGCAATGTGATAAGGCGGACATGCAGCTGTACCCAGCGACTTCATCTTCTCAACGAGGAAGGGGATCAGCGTTCCCTCGTTCTGGATGGTAGCCTTGGTCATCGGATAGAAGTAGGTCTTGTTGGCACTACCACCACCCTTGGCCACCATCACAAACTTATACTCAGCACCCTCAGTAGCCTCGATATCGATCTGGGCAGGGAGGTTACAACGGGTATTCACCTCATCATACATGTTCAACGGTGCATTCTGCGAGTAGCGCAGGTTGTCCTGGGTGAAGGTATTGAACACACCCAGACTCAGGGCCTCTTCATCCTCAAAGCCGGTCCAGATCTGCTGACCCTTCTCACCATGAATGATGGCCGTACCCGTGTCCTGACAGAACGGCAGGATACCACGTGCTGCCACCTCAGCATTGCGCAGGAACTGCAGAGCCACATACTTGTCGTTCTCTGAGGCCTCAGGATCGTTCAGGATCTTGGCCACCTGGAGATTATGTTCGCGACGCAACATGAACTCCACATCGTGGAAGGCCTGCTGTGCCAAGAGCGTCAGGGCCTCCTTCGAGACCTTCACGATCTGCTTTCCTTCAAACTCGGCGGTCGTCACGCCTTCCTTACTCAACAGACGATACTCCGTCTTGTCCTCGCCCACCTGAAACATCGGGGCGTACTTAAAATCAACTGTCTTAGCCATAAATGTATTTGTTTAATATCCGAAAATTTCTTCTGTCGTCAGTCGCTTGATGGGTCCGAACTTCTCGAGGGCCTTCATGTCGAGTTCCTTCTCATCACCAAGGATGATATAGCGATAAGCCTTGTTGGCCATCAACTGCTTCTCAAAACCTACGATATCCTGCAACTTCAGAGCGGGCAGTGCATTGTAGACCTTCTCGTTCAGGTCGTAGTCGATGCCCTTACGCTGGGCCACGAGATAAGCACTGATGACACCAAACTTCGTAGTGCGGAGGCTGGCGAGCTGCTTCGTGGCGGCATCCTTCGCAATGTTGAAAGCCGTCTCACTGGCAGGCATCTCATTCAGAATCACATGGAAATGATTCACGGCATCCATCATCTTATCGTTCTGCGTGATGATATAGGTCTGATAGAACTCCTTCTCATCCTTCTTGGCCGGCGTATTGTAACGCGCTGAAGCACTGTAAGCCAGACCACGGGCCTCACGCATCTCCTGGAAGACGATACCGTTCATACCTCCGCCATAGTACTCGTTGAAGAGGTCCACAACACCCTCCTGTTCAGCATTCCAGTCGCGACCTTCGTTATGATACATCATCATATAGATATTCTTGGCATCATAAGGTGCTATCAGGATCTCATTCGACGTTGCCTCCTGACGTACATAGGGCTTGCCCTTAGGCACATCAGCCAGTTTCTTAGCGGTCTTATGGGTAGCAGCCAACACCTTCGAGAGTTCCTCCGGTGACAGCTTGCCATAATAAAGCACGGTATGTTTCAGGTTAGGCAGATTTGCCAGCAATGACAACAACTGCTGAGGATCGGTCTGACGCAACTGATCGGCACTCATCACATCACGATAGGCATTATGAGGGCCATAGGTCGCGTAGTTCACCAGATACTGGAAGTTGGTGCGCTGATCCTTCTTCGCATCGTCACGACTCTTCAGCACCAGACCCACATACTGGTCATAGGAATCCTTATCGGCCTTAGAGTGACGCAACACTTCCTCCAGCAGTTCCATAGCCTTAGGCATCTGTGACTGAAGACCTGAAAGCGTGATACTCATATTGTCGGCATTGACATTCACGGAATAGTTGCAGGCCATCTTATAGAACTCCTGCTTCACCTGTGCAGCCGAAAGCTTGTCTGTTCCTACGTAGTTCAGGTAATCGGCAGCAATTTCATAACGGTTGTCATCCTGTTGTCCGAACTCATAACGATACACCAAAGTAAAGAGGTCGTTATCCACATTCTTCTTATAAAGCAGCGGCAACTTCTGTTTGGTCTGCGTCACCGTCAGGTCCTTACTGAAGTCCACGAACTTCGGCTGGATAGGTTCTACAACCGAATTCTGGATATCCTTCACGAACTGACTCATCATATCACGGTTTGCAGGAATCGGAGTAATGGCAGGCTTGTCAATCTTCTTCTGGGTAGAGTCTGTTCCCTGTTTCTTGAAGACAGTGGCATAGCCGTTGGTAAAGAAGCGGTTGGCAAAGGCCACAATCTGTTCCTTGGTCATCTTCGCCACACGATCCATACGCTGTGTCTGTTGGGCCCACGTCGTACCGTCGATGAATGAAGCCATCATCTGACGCACACGCCACTGGTTATTGTCGAGCGCACGCTGACGCTGGAGTTCCATATTGTTGACGATACTCGGCAGGAGGTCGTCAGAGAAGTTACCCTTCTTCAGATTCTCCACCTCCGCCAACATCAGGCTACGGACCTCCTCCAACGACTGTTCAGGTTTTGGCATACCGATGAGCAGGAAGGACGAATAGTCCTGTTGGTCCTCAAGATAAGCCTGCGCAGCCTGGATCTTCATCTGCTGGTTCAGGTTGATGTCAATGAGTCCGGCCTTACCATTGGTCAGCATCGAACTGATCACGCTCAACGTATCGCACTGGGCATCAGAGGCTTTCTTCGCCAACCATCCCACAATGATCTCCTCAGCCTGTTGTCCGATGACAGAGGTATCCTTCGGAGCCGTCAACGGCTTCTGTACAGGGAATACCGGCTGACGCACGTCATCACCAGGCTTCCACTGGCCGAAATACTGGTCGATGATGGCGATGGTCTTGTCCATATCGAAGTCACCAGCCATACAAACAGCCACATTGTTGGGCACATACCACTTCTTGAAGTAGTTCTTGATGTTCGTGATGGAGGGGTTCTTCAGGTGTTCCTGCGTACCTATAGTGGTCTGCAGACCATAGGGGTGAGTAGGCGTCAGCAGCTTACCCAGTGCGCTCCATACCTTATCGCCATCATCTGTGAGATACATGTTGTATTCCTCATAGACAGCCTCGAGTTCCGTATGGAAGCCACGGATCACCATATTCTGGAAACGGTCGCTCTGGATCTTGGCCCAGTTCTCGATCTCATTCGAGGGGATATCCTCCGTATAGCAGGTGACATCGTTTGAGGTGAAGGCATTCGTACCCTCAGCACCGATGGCTGCCATCAGCTTGTCGTACTCATTAGGAATGAAATACTGTGCAGCCACCTGCGAGACAGAATCAATCCCATGATAGGCCTGTCTGCGGGCTTCAGGATCCGTCAGCTTACGATAGGCCTCGTAGCGGGCTTCAATCTCGTCGAGCAAGGGAGCCTCAGCCACAGGATTATTCGTACCAAACTGCTTGGTGCCCTTGAACATCAGGTGTTCCAGATAGTGCGCCAGACCTGTGGTCTCTGCAGGATCGTTCTTCGAACCCGTCCTCACGGCAATATACGTCTGAATACGGGGTTTCTCCGGATTCACGGAGAGATACACCTTCAGTCCGTTATCCAAGGTGTAGATGCGTGTCTTCATCAGGTCGCCATCTACGGTTTCATACTTGTAATCCTTCGCCTGCGCACTCATTCCGAGCATCGCCAGCCCCAAAACAACTAATAATTTTTTCATATGTCTTGTCTCCTTGTTTTCTTGTCTCCTTGTCTCCCGAGAATTGAGTTCACTCAATTCTCATAATCGATCTCATGATCGAGCTTCGAGAGGAAGTCCTCATAGACCTCCTGTTCCACATCACCCATCTGATATTCCTTCTCAGCATCCTTACGGATCTCTGCAATCCAGGCACGACGGGCCTTGATATAATCCTCATGGATACGCTCCACATCGACCTCGGTAATCTCCTCAAGACCATAGTAGTCGAGAATCATCTGGTATGACCACGACCAACGGTAATCGCTATAGTTTTCATTGATCTCTACAAAGCGGTCAAGTACCTGCTGTATATTATCGATATCGCCGTTCTTAATATCACGGACCATACGCAACTCCTCGCTCTCCGGCAGAAGCAGTCCACTGAGATCCGTCCAGCGGCCCTTGCCCACAATACTCTTCGGACGTCCGAAGAAGCCCTCTTTCTGAGCTCGCTTCAGCACGGCACCCATATAGATACGCAGGGCGATATCATAATACTTCAAGCCCTTCCTCAGCGAAGACGCATTGATCACATACTCATGGAAGTTGTAGGTCGACACATTATCACCGCTCGCCTCCCTTAAGGCCTTCAGGATCTTGATGCCTTCCATAATCTCTCCCACAGTGAAGGGCGAGAGCCAGTCGAAGTTGATGATACTCTTCCGAGACTGCTTCGAACGCTTGTCACGCTTCGGCCACTTCTTGATGTCACGATAGAGTCCCACTGTCGTGATGTTACGTCCTGGCACCAGATAACAGTCCTCACCATAAGCCATCAAATAGCTGAAAGGCAGGTTACGCGTATCAGGATGGTGCATCAGTTTACCGAAACAAACTGAGAAAGCACCTATCGTAGCCGGCATCAGGATATAAGAGCCAGAAGCGGTCTTCGTACCACGCTCAAGGGTACCGTAATGCAAAGGTCCCATCTTATAGGCGTGGTTCGAGAAGTTCGTGTTAGAACCTGCGTTATAGAACGAGAACTCTCCACCAATCAGCAGTGAGCTTTTGTGGTGGCTTGCACAGAACGGGCCGCAGAAGGCAGCACAAGCCTCACCATTGGCCATAAACGAGTTGGCAAAGAAGAGACTGGCCTCTGCCGTGAAACCATTCGTGATCTGACAGGCCTCACCCACGAAACAGTCCTGCATCTTCACACTGTTATTGATAGAGCATCCGTCGCAGATAATCGAGTTCTCACAGATCACACCTGTTCCGATGAATACAGGAGCATCCATCGAACTCATCACGGTACACTCAGAAAGACGGGCTGCACCACTGATCTCACAGTCACCCTTGATGATGGTATTGGTGATATCCTTCGCATTGATAATCTTCACATTATTGCCGATGTAGCCGCGATCCGGACGATTCACACGCAACTCGTCCTCAATCATCTGCTGGAGGGCTTTCTTCAACTGCTTGTCGCGATCGTGCTTCACCATAAAGGCCGCAATCTGACTGTTCAACTCGCGGAAGATGGTCACGTTGCCATCACCCATCTCGTTCAGGACTGAAATCGTCGAGCCCTCACCGTACGTGGCATCGTCAGTGGTCTCAAGGGTACATATATTAGAAATATAACAGTCATTGCCGATGGTATAATTATTGATATAATTACCGACCTTCTCAATCAGGCAGTCATTACCCACAGAGACATTACGCAGGGTTGTGTCGTTGATGCCGGAATGTTTGAAGAATCCCTTTGCGACTTCCACCCGTTTATTGAACTCACCCAGGCGGATATCGCCATAAAATATTACACGGTGGAAATTGTAAGGTTTAAAGCCCTCGGCCACCATCACGCGCTGCCAGTCCTCTGCCCAGCAGACATTGTTCTCCAAAATCTCAATTTCGGTTTGTGTCAGTTGTCTGTAATTACTCATAATCTTGATATAAAAAATCGTTATATGGATATTTCTGGACGTGCAACTCGCGTACACGCTTGTAAAGTACGTCGCGAAGCTCGTCGATATTTTCTTTTTGTTTGGCACTTATAAACAGACACTCCAGATAGCCATTGAACATTGACCATTGACCATTGACCATTCTTCCCATCCAGGTCTTCTTCAGGTCATCGAGCGTGATGTTCTCTTTCGTCTCTGGCGTCAGGTCGTCTTCCTCCTTCGGCACCCAGGTATAAGCATCAATCTTGTTGAAGACGATCATCGCAGGCGTCTCAGCACATCCTAGTTCCTTCAGGGTATTTTCCACCACCCGGATCTGCTCTTCGAAGTCTGGATGCGAGATATCCACCACATGCACCAGCAGATCAGCCTCACGAACCTCATCGAGGGTGCTCTTGAAACTCTCCACTAAGTCAGAGGGCAACTTCCGGATAAACCCGACAGTATCTGCCAGAAGGAAAGGCAGGTTATCGATGGTCATCTTACGCACTGTGGTATCGAGGGTGGCAAAGAGCTTGTTTTCAGCAAACACCTCGCTTTTGGCCAAGAGGTTCATCATGGTGGATTTACCCACATTGGTATACCCCACGAGTGCCACACGGATCAAACGGCCACGATTCTTCCTTTGCGTGGTCTTCTGCTTGTCAATCTCAGCCAGACGCTGTTTCAATAAGGTGATACGCTGGAGGATGATACGACGGTCCATCTCCAACTGGGTTTCACCTGGTCCACGGAGTCCTACAGAACCCTTTCCGCCACCAGAACCAGAACCACCTCCCTGACGTTCCAAGTGCGTCCAAAGTCGCTGCAGTCTGGGCAACATATAGCGATGCTGGGCCAGTTCTACCTGAGCCTTCGCCTCAGCAGTCTGGGCACGCATGGCGAAAATATCTAATATAAGAGAGGTGCGATCAAGGATCTTCACCTGCAGTTCCTTCTCGATATTACGCATCTGCTTGGCAGAGAGCTCATCGTCGAAAATCACCATTCCCACAGGTTGCGGTGCCTTCGACTCATCGAGCAGGCCCTGAGCCCACAGCGAGGCATCCTGGGCATCTACCCAATCATCGTAAGCGTCCTGGCATTGTTTGATGTATTGTCTGATTTCCTGCAGCTTGCCACTACCCACATAAGTCGTTTGACTCGGTCCGCCCACCTTTTGAGTAAACCGTTTCACCGTCACTGCTCCAGCTGTATCAGCCAGGAACTCGAGTTCGTCGAGATATTCTTTAGTTTTAGCCTCATCCTGCTCCTTGGTAATGAGTCCCACCAACACAGCAGTTTCAGCCTTTGCTTCAGAGATTACAAATTCCTTCATATAGACTGCAAAGATACTCATTTTCCGCCACAGATTTCACGGATTAACACAGATTAATATTTTTTTCTTAAAAAATTTGGCAAAAATGATGGAGAAAACAGATTTTTTTGTACTTTTGCAGCATAGTTTTAACGAACCAAAAACAAATCATTATGAGAGTAATAATTCAGTCAGATTATCAGAAGCTGTCAAAGTGGGCAGCCGATCACGTGATTAAACGCATCAATGAGTTCAACCCCACACCCGACCACAAGTTCGTACTGGGACTTCCTACGGGTTCTTCTCCTGTAGGTATGTATAATGCCCTGGTAGAGGCTAACCGCACTGGAAAAGTGTCTTTCAAGAATGTCATCACCTTCAATATGGACGAGTATGTCGGTCTGCCAGAGACCCATCCTGAGAGCTATCATGCCTTCATGGCCCGTAACCTCTTCGACCACATCGACTGTCCGGCGGAAAACATCCACATCCTCAATGGTAATGCCCCTGACCTCGTAGCTGAGTGCAAGCATTACGAGGAGATGATTGCTGAGGCCGGTGGTATCGACCTGTTCATTGGCGGTATTGGTCCTGATGGTCATATCGCCTTCAACGAGCCGGGCTCTTCACTGAGTTCAAAGACACGTATGAAGACCCTCACCACAGACACCCGCATTGCCAACAGCCGTTTCTTCGGTGGCAATCCAGAGAATGTTCCTGCTCACGCACTCACAGTAGGTGTAGGCACTGTAATGGCAGCTCGCGAGGTAATGATTCTGGTGAATGGTCATGGTAAGGCTCGCGCTCTTCAGGCAGCTGTCGAGGGTGCAGTCTGTCACATGTGGACCATCTCTGCCCTCCAGATGCACGAGCACGGTATCATCGTCAGCGACGAGGATGCTGCAGACGAGCTGAAGGTGAGCACTTACAAGTATTTCAAGGATATCGAACAAGATCAGCTCTTGTAAACAAAAATACCAAAAAGAAAAATCGGCAGAGTCTTCGAAACTTCTGCCGTTTTTTTTGTTACCAGACGAAGATTTTATAGTCTTTGATGCTGCCTGGTGCACCTTGTTCTGCACGAGGCAGGTAGTCGAAACCTGAGAGCTGCTGAACATCACCAAGGTCGATGACCATCACATGCGGCAGCTCACTCTTACGGGCTGTTCGCCAATAGGTGGACTCCTGCAGATCAAAGGTCTTCTCTGCACCATAATTACCTCGCTGCAGTTCCTCGCTGTCAGCATATTTCACCGTCCAAGGCTCACGAGAGAGTCGTTGCCCGTCAACACCTCGGGCATACACCTCTGCGATGCAGACCTCACCCTTACCGTCGTGTGTAGAGAGCGCCTGCAGGGTCACATATCGTCCTGTGACAGGCTTTTCAAACTTCACCATCTGCCAACCATTGCCTGACTGGAAAGAGCCTGACGATACAGGCGTCAGCGAAGTAAGATAAGGTTGGTCTTGAGGGTTGTTATGTGCCACAGAGGCCTTGACATTCAGCTTGTCGAGTACAGGGTGGTCCATCGCAAAAAGCTCTAGCGACGAAGAGGAAGGACCTATCACGTCCAGCACGACCACTTCGTTCTTACCCTTCTTAAGCCAGCAGCCTGGCACATAAAGTGTCTGTTGAGGCCCGATATTCCAGAAACGGCCTATGGGATAACCATTCACATAGACCTGTCCTTTCCCGAAGGATTCCATCACCAAGAAGGTATCACCACATTTCCTGAGCTTGAAATAGCCACGATAGTAACCAGGACCACTCAACGCTGGGGCTCCCTCACCGGGACTCTGGGCTGAGGTCATGGCACGTGCAGCCGCCTGATAGTCATCGGGAATGGAGAGCATCGTCCAGCGTTTCAGATTCCATGTCACCTCGTTGCCGTCGAC
This sequence comes from Prevotella sp., assembly GCA_016283605.1. GTDB lineage: Bacteria > Bacteroidota > Bacteroidia > Bacteroidales > Bacteroidaceae > Prevotella. Next base: position 7,360 of record JAEENF010000061.1, on the reverse strand, counting down.
CTCTGCAGAAAGCGTCACCCGCTCGGTTATTCCCTTATAGTCCTTGATGGCTCGTCCAAAGTTGATACGTCCCATCGCCTCAACGACGATTTTCAGTTCCTGACCCTTATGCACCGGTGGTAGCTGAAGGCTCTTCTCATGCTGCACACGGTCGATACTGCCAACCAACTTGTCATCAATATACACCTGTGCATAGTCATGCCCCTCGTCGAGCGTGAGCACACTCGGGGTTTCCACCTCAGGCAGACTGGTGACATAGACCATCGTCCCCCACCCCATATCCATCTCTTCCATCGTGAGCAGGGGAGAATCCATCACAACACTGTCGGCACCCAGAATCAGAGGGGCATACTCCTTCAATTCAAATTTGGGAATGCTGATGAGTGCTGCAGCAGCCTTGGGTTCCTGCGGCAAGGGTGTCGAACTGTACTTCTGAAGTACACTGCGCAACTTGTAGTATTTCTCTGTGGCATGTCCGTATTCATTGATGGGTGCATCGTAGTCATAACTGGTGACATCCGGGGCAAAACCAGGACTATTGGCACCCGCCCAATGACCGAAACTCGTGCCGCCATGCGTCATATAAAGAGAGAACGAGATGCCTTTCGAGAGCATCTCATCGATGCCAGCGACCATCTCCTCGGCAGGACGAGTCTCATGACGGGCACCCCACTTGTCAAACCAGCCACTCCAGAACTCTGAGCACATCAGCGGTGCATGGGGACGCAATGTCTTCAAACGCGCAAACTGCTCGTCGATATTGGCTCCCGTACCGAAATTCATGGTCCATACGAGATCGTCGAGACCGTTTTTCTCGAAATTCGATGACCAGTCGCACTGGAAGAGGGTCAATTGGTCCCCATAGATACCACGCAGACAATCACGGATAGCAGAGATATAGGCCTTATCCTCACCATAGGAACCGTATTCATTCTCCACCTGTACCATAATAATCGGGCCTCCATTCTGGATGGTGAGGGGAGCCAGTTGTTCACCCACCTTCTGTTCGAAGATTCTGACACGTTCCATGAAATACGGATCTTGCTCCCGCAGACGGATATCCTTTTTCTTCAACAGCCACCAAGGCAGACCACCCATCTCCCACTCCGCACAGACGTATGGGCCTGGACGGACAATGACATACATGCCATTTTTCTGTGCCAGACGACAGAATTCTGCCACATCGTTCTGACCCGTGAAGTCAAACTGTCCCTCACGCTGTTCATGGAGATTCCAGAATACGTAGATGCAGAGCGTGTTCATACCCAAGGCCTTACACGACTTGATGCGCTGTTCCCAATAGGGCTGTGGGATACGGGGATAATGCACCTCCGCTGCCTTGATGATAAACGGCTCACCATTCAACAGGAAGGTCTTGTCGCCGACTGTAAAGTCGCCTGCCTCCATCAACATGGGGAAAAAGGTCAAAAATGCTGTTAGCAGTAGTTTCATTCTTTTCATTTTGTTTCAATTCTTTAGTTATATGGCGCAAAGATACAATTTTTTAGGCATAGATGACGCAGATTACGCAGATTTTTTATATTTTTGCAGAAAATTTATGAAATAATGAAGAAACTGACATTACTCCTTATGGCAATTGTCTTTGCAGGAATGGCAAAGGCTGAAGACGGTCATCAGTTGTGGCTGAGGTATCAACCCGTGAACAAAGCGAAGGTCGCTGGTCCTGAGTGTCTGGCTGCTGAAGAGTTGCGCCATTACTATTCTGGTGACAAGGCCACACTGGTCATCGACCCCACCATCACCAACGATGAAGGCTATCGCATCAGCGGCAATACCATCAGTGCCAAGACGGAGATCGGTCTGCTCTATGGCGCCTACGCCCTCTTACGTGCTCAGACTGGCGGATTTGTGATTCGCGAGAACGTTGTGGAAGCCCCTTATTACAAGCTCCGCATCCTGAACCACTGGGACAATCTCGACAGCAGCATCGAGCGTGGCTATGCCGGACTCAGTATCTTCTGGGCATTGGAAGACCCGCAGACCCGCAGGAACAGCGACCTGTGGAAACCCAAGCCCATCAATGCCGAGCTCATCAGGGAATATGCCCGCGCCAATGCCTCGATCGGTATCAACGGTACCGTACTCAACAATGTGAATGCCTCACCAAAGATGCTCTCAGCCCTTTATCTGAATAAGGTCAAGGAGATTGCCGACATCCTGCGGCCATACGGTATCAAGGTGTATCTGTCTGTAAACTTCGCCTCACCGATGTCGATTCCCGCCAAGGGGTTCAATGGTGGTAAGCCCGCGAAGACTGCTGATCCGCTGAATCCACAGGTGAAAGCTTGGTGGAAGGCGAAGGCCAAGGAGATCTATGCACTGATTCCCGACTTCGGTGGTTTCCTGGTGAAGGCCAATTCCGAAGGCCAGCCGGGTCCCTTCGACTACAAGCGTACCCATGCCGATGGTGCCAACACACTGGCTGATGCCGTGAAACCTTTCGGAGGCATCGTCATGTGGCGTTCGTTCGTGTATGGTGCTGCCCATAAAGGTGAGGATCGCGTGAAACAGGCGGTATCTGAATTTAAAAACCTCGACGGGCAATTCCGAGACAATGTCATCCTGCAATCGAAGAACGGTCCTCTTGACTTCCAACCCCGTGAACCCTATGCACCTATCTTCGACAACATGCACAAGACCAAGCAGATGGCAGAGTTACAGATTACACAGGAATATCTCGGCCAGTCACGTCATCTGGTATACTTGGCCCCGATGTGGCGTGAGTTCTTCGGATTTGTGGAGCCTTCACGACTCGTGGGCATCGCTGGCGTCTCAAACATTGGTCTCGACAAGAACTGGTGTGGTCATCATTTCTCGCAGGCCAACTGGTACGCCTTCGGTCGTCTGGCCTGGAACCCCAATCTCACTTCAGAGGCTATCGCCGAAGAGTGGCTGAAGGCCACGTTTAATTTAGGGAGTGCGGCAGCAAATTCTTCACTCTTCACTCTTCACTCTTCACTTCTCAACATCATGTTGAGATCCCGCGAAGCCTGTGTCGACTACATGATGCCTATCGGCTTGCACCATATCTTCGCCTTCGACGAGCACTATGGTCCTGAGCCTGGCGGCTTCATCGCCCGCTACCCCATCGAGTGGTGTCCCGTCTACTACCACAAGGCCAACAACGACTCGATTGGTTTCGACCGCACCCACACTGGTTCGGATGCCACCTCACAATACAGGGAACCCTACTGCTCACTCTATGACGACATCAACACCTGTCCTGAGCGTTATCTGCTCTGGTTCCATCGAGTACCTTGGTCTTATCGTATGAAGAGTGGACGTACGGTTTATGAAGAAATGGAATACCGTTACACGAGAGGTGTGCATGAGGTTGAGGACTTCATACGCATCTGGCAAGAGGCTAAGCCATATATCGACGAACAGCGTTGGCAGGAAACAGATCAGCGCATGCAGCACCAACTAGAGAATGCCAAGCAATGGCAGAAGGTCTGCCTCGACTACTTCGGCAGTTTTACTAAACAGTGATTTCACCCGAACCCAAGCAGCGGTGGTGATTCTCGTCGTAGATGACACAGAACTGTCCTGGTGCCACACCGTGAATTTTCTCTTTAGAGTGGACAATGAACTCATCCGAGCCTGTCCACTCTAATTGTGCAGGGTGGTACTCTGGTGTATGACGGATCTTGAAAGTCACCTCACAAGGTGTCTGACACTTTGTGAGATAATGAAAGTCACAGACTGGAAAGTCCTGACGATAAGCCGTCTCGGGGTCGTAACCATGTGAGACGTAAAGGATGTTCTGTGCGACATCCTTCTTCACTACAAACCAAGGACCACCACCGAAGCCCATACCCTTACGCTGTCCGATGGTATGGAACCATAGTCCCTTGTGCTCACCGATACGCTTGCCGGTTTCGAGTTCAATTACATCACCAGGTTGTTCACCCAAATACTTGCGGATATAGTCGTTATAGTTGATTTTGCCCAGGAAACAGATGCCCTGTGAGTCCTTACGCTTAGCATTCACCAAATGTTCACGCGCTGCGATGACGCGAACCTCGTCCTTCACATAATGGCCAATGGGGAAGAGAGCCTTTTTCAACTGCCAGTCATAGATCTGAGCCAGGAAGTCGGTCTGATCCTTCACGGGATCCGGACTCGTACAGAGCCACTTTAATCCGTTTTCGTCAATCTCTGTTTGCGCATAGTGTCCTGTGGCGATGAGGTCATAGTCATGTCCTTGTTTCTCGTCGAAGGCACCAAACTTAATCAACCGATTGCACATCACGTCAGGATTAGGTGTCAATCCTGCGCGCACCTTATCCATAGTGTATTTAGTGACTTGATCCCAATATTCCTTGTGACAGTCAATAATCTCCAATTTGCAGCCATACTTATGCGCTACAGCAGTTGCCATCTCCAAATCCTCCTCGCTGGAACAGTCCCACTCCTCACTTTCATCAGGACCTATCTTAATATAGAAGCAGTCTGGATGGAGTCCGAGCTTCGCAAACTCATACACCACCACACTGCTATCCACGCCTCCTGACAATAGCACAGCTATACGTTTGTTCTCTATCTCTTCAATATTCATGGGTGCAAAGGTACGAATTTTAGTTGACAGTTGACAATTGACAGTTGATCGTTAACCGTTAAATATACTTAATTATTTGCATATATTCATTGCCAAATGAAAAATAGTTTATATCTTTGCGATATCAAATTGATATCAAAAAGAATTAAAGTATAATCATTAAGGATTTAGAGTTATGGAAACAAAAGAGTATTCATTCAAAGGAACGGTGATGAACGGTTTTCTCATGCTGTTTGTAAACTTCGCAATTCTGGTATTAACCATAGCAGGTATCGTGCATAGCATCATCCAACTCGATGCAAGCAACGGTGCTATGGGAGGTTGGGAGCTTGGTTTCTGCGGACTGATGATCATTGTTAACATCATTATGTGGTGCGGCCACATGCAGTTGGAACCCAACGAGGCTCGCGTCACCACGTGGTTTGGCAAATATAGCGGCACTTTCGCAAAAACAGGCTTTTACTGGATCAACCCCTTCTATGGTACTAAGAAGGTATCCTTGCGTGCGCGTAACCTCGATGCTGAGCCCATCAAGGTGAATGATAAAACTGGTAACCCCGTGATGATAGGTCTCGTACTCGTTTGGAAACTGAAGGACACTTACAAAGCCTTATTTGAGGTAGACACCCAGACGATGGCTTCTGCGCCCAACACCGTTGGCAGCGATACAAAGGGACTGATGAATGCCCTCGAGAATTTCGTCCGTGTACAGAGCGATGCCGCCCTTCGTCAGGTAGCCGGTCAGTATGCTTACGACGATGAGGACACGAAGGCAGGTGAGCCTACCCTGCGCTCGAGCGCTGAAGAGATCAACGAGCAGTTGGAACAGAAACTCGACGAACGTCTGGCTCTCGCAGGTATCGAGGTTGTAGAGGCTCGCATCAACTATCTGGCATATGCTCCTGAGATAGCAGCCGTGATGCTTCGCCGTCAGCAGGCATCGGCCATCATCACAGCCCGCGAGAAGATTGTAGAGGGTGCAGTATCAATGGTAAAGATGGCTCTCGACAAACTGGCCAACGAGGATATCGTAGAACTCGACGATGACAAGAAGGCTGCAATGGTCAGCAATCTACTTGTAGTGCTCTGTGGCGATGACTCTGCTCAGCCCGTAGTGAACACAGGAACGCTGAATCATTAGACAGAAGAACAGATAAAGACAGACTAACATACTAACAAAAAATATGTTCGTTTGTTATTATGTCTAAAAAGATTATTATGTCTGAAAAGAAAACCAAAAGTTTTATCCTGCGTGTCGACGGCGACACGATGGACGCGATAGAGGCCTGGGCTGCGGACGAGTTCCGCAGCACCAACGGCCAGCTGCAGTGGATCATTACCGAAGCCCTACGCAAAGCCAAGCGTCTGCCTAAGAAGAAACAACAAAAAAAAGAAGACAATGAATAGAAAGAAAGCATTAATACTCATATTAGGTTTACAGATGTTGTTGCTGGCACTATTGGTAGTACTGTATGTGTCTGGTAGTATATCGATGTACGTGTTTGTACCATTAGTAGTCTTTGTAGGTGCGGTTTTTTCCGGCCTTACAATAGTAGCAGTACGTAAGTTACCACTTGAATAAGTATGACTCTTATGAAGAAACTATTTTTCATCCTTATCTTGACCTGTATGGGCGTAGCTGCACAGGCTCAGGAGATACGCAGAAGCTGGACTGGCGAGTTGAATGCGATGGGACAGAAACTGCCCATTGTGCTGAACCTGAACAACGGCAAGTTCACCCTCGACAGTCCCGCACAGGGTGCGAAAGACATCCCTGCCACCATCGACCTGCTGACGAAGGACTCGCTCAAGATCAGCATCAAGACGCTAAACGCCACATACGTCGCCCGCTCTGTGAAAGGCGAACTCGAGGGCACCTTCACACAGAACGGCTTTAAGTTGCCACTCAATATGAAGGAGACCTCACCTGATGGTCCCAACCGTCCTCAGAACCCCAAGCCACCTTATCCTTACGAGACAGAAGATGTGACATTTACCAACGACAAGGCTGGAGCCACACTCGCAGGAACACTCACCATACCAGACGAAGCCAAATGCGTACTTCTGATGGTGACTGGCAGTGGAGCCCAAAATCGCGACGAAGAGGTGTTCGAGCATAAGCCATTTGCCGTGATTGCCGACAGATTGGCTCGTGCTGGTATCGCTACCCTGCGTTACGACGACAGGGCGACAGGCAAATCTATTGGCGGTATGGATGCCAACGCCACCACCAAGGACTTTGCTGAAGATGCTGCGGCGGGTATCGAGTGGCTCCGTACATCTAAACGATTCAAGAAGGTGGGCATCTTGGGTCATAGCGAAGGTGGCTCGATTGCATTTATGCTGGGCGCACAGAAAAGGGTTGATTTTATCGTCTCACTGGCAGGTCCTACTGTGAAGGGCGATAGCATTCTGCTGGCTCAAAATAAACTGTTGGGAGGTGAGACAGCGAAAGACTTAACCATCGACCAGTTACGTGAAACACCTGCGATAAAGCAGAGTTCTTGGATTCAATGGTTCATCGATTACGATCCTCAGGGCGACATCGCAAAGACTAAATGTCCTGTAATGGCTCTGAACGGAAGTAAAGACTGTCAGGTTGATGCTCATCAAAATCTCAATGCCCTGCGTCGTACCTTGCCCAAAAACAAGCAGAACCTTATCAAACAGTATGATGGATTAAATCACCTGTTCCAACACTGTCAGACAGGTCTTCCCACAGAATACGGTACAATAGAAGAGACCTTCTCTGAAGAAGTCATCAACGATATTATAACATGG
>JAEENF010000060.1 GCA_016283605.1 Prevotella sp. | reverse complement strand
CCAGCAGGATTGTCGAGGTTGAGAGGTTTCTGTGCATCTTTGGTCATCAGCACGACATTGAAACGGCGGTTCTTCAGCATACCTGGGAACTGACCCTTGCGCGCACCAATGCTAACGGTCTTCGTAGTGTCATCGTAAGTAATGTCGATGGTGGAGTACTTGCCCTTCTCGTAGTTGTAGTTGGTGCCTTCATCCTCGTAGAGCTGGAAGGCGCCGTTTTTGCCAGCGTAGATATAGAGGTTTATCAGCTCAGCAGGCTTCTCATCGCTCCACTCCATCTCAGGACCAAAGGGAATGATCGCTCCCTCGCGCACGAAGACAGGAATCTGCTCGTATGGTGCATCAACAATCAAGCGCTGACCACCTTCAGTATATTCGCCTGTATAGAGGTTATACCAACCACACTGCTCAGGGAAGTAGACACTACGATTACGAGCCTTGTAGTAGCCTACAGGACAAGCCATCAGCGCAGGACCGAGCATCCACTGGTTGCCAATGTTCTCAACTTCTTTGTCGCCATTGAAGTCCATGACTAACGGGCGCATCAGGGTGTAATCCTGGAAGTGAGCCCAACCTGCCAGTGAATAGAGGTACGGCATGAGACGATAGCGCAACTTATCGTAGTAAACGAAGGACTTGTAGGCAGGATGCTCATCGGGAGCAATGTTCCAAATCTCACGCAAGGGCCACTGACCATGCGAGCGGAACAGAGGGATAAAGGTGCCAAACTGGTTCCAACGGGTCTGCAGTTCGCGCCATTCCTTCAAATCCTCGTTCTCCTGACCTGTACGGTCAAAGAGCTGTTGGGCAGCCACATAACGGTTCTCCACACAGAATCCACCCTGGTCCATACCCCAGAAAGGAAGACCAGAAATGGAATAGTTGAGACCAGCTGTCATCTGGGCGCGCATATCTTCCCAACGGGTACCAATATCGCCACTCCAGGTAGCAGTAGAGTAACGCTGTTCGCCAGCGAAGCCACTACGAGTGAGCAAAAATACACGTGGCTCATCCTTCTTGCCCTTCCATACCGAACGCTGACCATTGTAGATGGCATCGGCATTGACGGTGCTATAGGCATTAAAATATTCTGTTGATGTGCCTAAGGCAGTTGGGCCAGAGAGGGCCTTACGGTACCACATAGGGGTACAGTCGCGAACATTTGGCTCTGAGGCATCCATCCACCAGGCGTCGACGGTTGAATATTGACCATTGACCATTGACCATTGACCATTCTTGCTCAGGCCGGTGTAGAGGGCGTCGTCCATCTGACGCCAGAACATTTTGCGGGCATCTGGGTCATAGGCATCATAGAAACCATTGGTATAACCAGGACCTACCCAGTCGTGGATATCGTCGGTGGGCGACTGGATATACATCCAACCCTTGGCATCGAGTTCCTTGTAGTTGTCGGTATTGCAATAGAACTTGGGCCAGACGGAGATCATGAAACGACCATGCATCTGGTGAACCTTATCGAGCATCTGCTGAGGATTGGGATAGCGCGAGGCCTCGAACTGGTGCGAGCCCCACTGGTCCTCAGGCCAGTAGTTCCAGTCCTGTACGATATTGTCGATAGGGATATGACGCTTGCGGAACTCCGCCAGCGTACCCTCGATTTCATCCTGCGTCTTGTAACGCTCACGACTCTGCCAGAAACCAAGCACCCACTTAGGATAGAGGCTGGCTTTACCCGTCAAGGTACGATAGCCGGAGATGACTTCGTCGAGGTTAGAGCCAGCGATGAAGTAATAGTCCATATCCTTAGCCATCTCGCTCCAGACACTAAGTTGTTCGCGTTCTGTCTTATTGCGAGGCTCTGACACACGCAGACCACAATAAGCCTCACCACCATCAGGACGCCACTCGATACGTAACTGCACACGCTTGCCCTTCTGCAACTCGGTTGAGAACTTATAGGTATTGGGATTCCATGCCGTACGCCAGCGCTCAGGCACAACCTCCTGACCGTCGATATATACCTTTACATAACCTGAATAGTAAAGAATGAACTGATATAGTTGGCCATTGACCATTGAACATTGACCATTGACCATTGAACATTGACCATTAGGTTCGATGAAGCCTTCGTAGGTGACGGTGGCGCCCATGAGGTTGAAGCCTTTGGGGAAGTTCTTGATGCCGCCATTGTCCGTCTTCAAAGCGATAGCGGATTTCTCGGGCGTACCATATTCATAATAGATCGAATCCTCGTCACGAACCAGCTTCTTGCCATGGGCATCCACGTAGGTACCTGTAAGATGCCCCTCTTTACCTGTGCGGTCGTAGAGTTTGAAAGCACGGTTCAGCTGCAGGTAATCGTTGGGATTACCAAAGCGACAATAGCTATACGAATCCCACAGCAGTCCGTAGTTCTTGTTAGAGAGTACAAAGGGAATGCTTACCTTAGTATTATACTGGAACAAATCCTCGTTCTTGCCCTTCATGTTAAACTCCTCGCTCTGGTGTTGACCTAGACCGTAGAAAGCCTCATCATCAGGGCTGTCGAACTTCATCTGCCAGGAGAGACCATGCTTCTGTTCCTCAGGAACGGTATAGCCTGTCTTCATACCCAGTTCGCGCTCAGGCACTGTAAAGTCCCAGAATTGCTTACCATCCTTAGCCTCCTTCAGCAACTGATTGCCTGCAGCATCGAAGAACGTCACCTCGCCAGTGGCCTTTGAGACCACAGCCTTTACGTTCTTAGCCTTTACCACCACATTTTCACCTTCTTCGCTTACGCTGTAGCTACCCTTGGCAGGCGCCACCTGCGGAACAATCATCAGCGAAGCCGGTTTGTCGGGTAACATCTCCTTCGACGTTGCCCTGACACGGATGATCTTATCGTTCATCACTTCGAGTCGGATGACCTTAGCCTGACCCCCGTCAGGACGAATGGTCACACTGTTACCGTTGGTCTGCACTGAGGCCGCCATTGCAGAAGTCGCCATCAGAAGTGCAGACACCATGATTCCAAATTGTCGCATTACCTTATTTTTTATTAAGTTCTTTATTCGTCATCGTCCATGAAGACAGCCTCCTCCACCTCCACATCGGCAGAAGGCAGTGTGATAGACATCAGCGTACCACCGCCCGGATTGTCGTCGCCAGTGATCGTGCCACCATGTGCCGTGATGATATCCTTGACGATATAGAGATTCACGCCATCGTCCTCATCCATGAGGTGGTCGAACATGTGAGGTTTCGCCTCATCAGGTACACCGATGCCATTGTCAGAGATATTGATCTGCACCTTATCGTCCTTCTTGTCGACAAAGATCTTGATGCGGCATTCAGACGGCGAGAACTGCACTGAATTGCCGAGCAAATTGTCGAGAGCACGTTCCATCTGCACCTTGTCGAAGGCCACATCCGCCTCGTTGACCAAGGGGAAGAAGGTAATACGTACCTTCTTACCCTCCGGCGCCTTGAAACTGTCACATTTTGCCTTGATGAAGGCCACGATGTCCGATGTCTGCAGCGACAGTTGGAGGTCGTTCTGCGGTTCCTCCTTGAAGATGACCACATGCTCACCGTTCTCGATGATATCCCGCTGTACCGGTTCCTTGTCCGTCTTCTCCGTCGAGGCCGTCATTTCTGTCTGTTCCTGCAGCATTTGTTTGCGCATGTTACTCATCCACTGTCTCTTCTCTGCCTCCCGACGCAACTGTTCCAGTTCCATCTTCTCGTTCTGTTGCTTCAGGAACCGTCTGCGCCACCACCAGGCAATACCGGCAATTGCGAGCATATACAAGAGGATCATCCAGCGCGTTCGCCAAAGCGGTGGTCGGATGGTAATCTCCAACGTACTCTCCTCCTCGCCCAGTGTACCATCGCCCTTGAGGATGCGTACACGGAGCAAATAAGTCCCTGCACGCAAGGAGTTATACGTGATGTTCGGGTTGGATTCCGAGGTCTTCACCCAGTTCTCGTTAAAGCCCTCCAGTCTGTAGGCAAAGCGTTTGATATTATTCACCGACACCTCATTGGTC
>JAEENF010000059.1 GCA_016283605.1 Prevotella sp. | reverse complement strand
GGGTTCCCTCCCATTCATGTCGCGCTGAAGACGGATTCTGAACTCTTTCATGTGCTTTCGCAGTTACAGGATGAGGTACATCGCTTTGCCATCGAATTCCATCGAAACAAGCGTTCTAGGCGCGCTTTGCACTCTGAGCTTGATGACATACCAGGCATCGGCCCCAAGACGCGTGACGGGCTTCTAAACGGCCTTAAAACGGTTAAACAGATTAGGGCCGCATCGCTGGAAGACTTGACAGCAATCATTGGGCCCTCAAAAGCACAGATTATCTACGATTATTTTCACCCAGAAGAGTAATAGCAAAACTCATCGGCGGATTGCTACCATTAATGGTAACAATTGTTCTCTGCCTGGGAAAAATTTGTTCCCTAGGCAGCAAACAAAAAAGTTCCATTTCCTGCGCGGTCATTTGGTCAAGGTCATTTGGTCAAAATCGAAAACTGATTGTCAAAATCCGCCACTATAATATAAATATATTTATATATAGTGAGCAATGACCGCGTTTCCGAAATCGATTTTGACAAATGACCAAATGACCAAATGACCACAATATTTGGAAAAAATTTGGAGGTTACGAAATAAGTTTGTATCTTTGCCGAAAATTCTAAGAATAATGAGAGCCGTCATACAACGAGTAACCCACGCTAGCGTCACCATCGAAGGCTACATGAAGAGCCAGATAGGTCAGGGATTCCTGATTCTATTGGGCATCTGCAACGAGGACACGATGGAAGACGTAGACTGGCTGGTGAAGAAAATCGCCAACCTGCGGGTGTTTGGTGATGAGAACGATGTGATGAACCGCAGTATCCTCGATGTGGATGGCAACTGCTTGGTTGTCAGTCAGTTCACGCTCTATGCCAGTTACAAGAAAGGCAATCGTCCAAGTTGGTTCCGAGCAGGTTCCCACGAGCACTCTATCCCACTCTACGAAGCTTTCTGCGCCCAGCTCTCTGAGGCCATAGGGAAGCAAGTAGGCACTGGCGAATTCGGAGCTGACATGAAGGTAGAACTGATCAATGACGGACCAGTAACAATATGTATAGATACCAAAAACAAGGAATAGATGGAAAGAATAATTAACTATGTTTATAATGCAGGTCTAGGTATTTTCGCTGTAGGATTTGCTTGGGATTTGACAATAAATAGTACGGGACAATTAGCTGAATTTAAAACTTCAGCCGAATATTTATGGAAATGCGGAGCATTACTAATTTTGATACAAATATTCTATCGCTTTATACACTGGAAAAAGTACGAGCGCGAAAACAAGTCAAATCTGATTTTATTTGCAATTTTAATAGTCATCGCAATTATAGCATCATATTTAAAAAAATAAAACGACTATGTCAATAAAGAGCATCATCAAACATCCTGCATTCCTGTTCATAATCATTGGGCTATTCACAATCAGTGCACTATTCATTCCTAATTTTTGGAAATTTGCCATCATCGCAATGTTATGCATAGTGCCTTTGGTGGCCCTATGGAATCTCATAAAAAGAAAGAACAATACTACACTCGATGATTTCGAGTGGAGAACACTGTTGGTATTAGAAATCATCGGCTGTGGAGCGATCATGTACTTTGGCAGAAACATTTTATTTTCATTCTAATGAAGAAATATCTGCGTGAAATAGAAGTATCGGGCCTGATTCTGACGGCTGTCGGCATCGGAATATCCTATGTGAAAGGGTATCAATATGGCGTGTGGCCTTGTGGTGTCGGACTCCTTTTGCTGCTCCTTATCTTCCTCTACAAGGCCTTCCACTGGAAGGAATATGAGCGCGAAAACAAGCAGTACATCATCATCATACTCATTGCTATCGCGATATTATTCATTCAAATGTTGAGAGCAAGATGAAATATATACAAATCATAGGTAAAGTCTTGGCACTGAGCGGATTATATATGGCTATATGCACAGATGGGTATCAAGTCATTGGTTTTTGGACGATGATGACAGGTGCTGCCCTATTGGCCATATGGGGATTCTGGTGGTGGAAAAATTGGTATTTTCAAAATGACAATAAGTGAAGCACAGGAATTGGTAGATCGCTGGATACGGGAATACGGCGTGCGCTACTTCTCAGAATTGACGAATATGACGGTTCTGACAGAGGAAGTTGGAGAGTTGGCGAGAATCATCGCAAGACGCTATGGCGACCAGTCGTGGAAGGCAGAGGATCCTCGTGGCGCTGACAACGGCAAACAGGCGCTTGGCGAAGAGATGGCTGATGTGCTATGGGTGCTTCTCTGCCTGGCCAATCAGACAGGCGTAGACCTCACTCAGGAGCTCGAAAAGAGCATCGAGAAGAAGACCCAGCGCGACTCCCTCCGTCACATCCACAACAAGAAACTATTGGCATAGATTCACATTATTATTAACTCTAAAATATCAAAATTATGGCAGAACATCATCATCACGAGATGCCGAAGAGCAAGATCGAAGAGGCTCTGGGCAAGTACAACCTCGAGATTACAGACGAGGAAGTAAAGGAAGCAGTGAAGAAAATCATTGCAGAGAAAGTACCACAGAACGATACGCCAGAAGTGAAACGTTTCATGTTCGGCAGTATCGAGCTCACAACCCTTACCACGCAAGACTCCGCAGAAAGCGTACTGCAGCTGGTAGAAAAGGTGAATAAGTTCGACAACGAGTATCCGCAGATGCCACACGTGGCAACAGTTGTCACCTACCCTCGTTTCACAAAACTCGTCAGCGAATCACTCGAAGTTGAGGGCGTCATTCCTACGTGCGTCAGCGGCGCATTCCCATCTTCTCAGGCTCTGATAGAAGTAAAGACGGTAGAAACAGGTTTAGCCATCCGCGACGGAGCCGGAAACGTGGATATCGTCATGCACGTTGGTGAGTTCCTGAGCGGCGATTACGAGACCGTCTGCGACGAAATCCAGCAGCAGAAGGAGACCTGTGGCGAAGTGCCTATGAAGGTGATCCTCGAGACTGGCGACTTAGGCTCTTGTGCGAACATCAAGAAGGCTTCATTGCTGGCGATGTATTCTGGCGCCGACTATATCAAGACCTCTACAGGTAAGGAAAAGATCAGCGCAACGCCAGAGGCAGCCTACGTCATGTGTCAGGCCATCAAGGAATACTACGATGAAACGGGCATACAGGTCGGTTTTAAGCCCGCTGGCGGCATTAATTCGGTCATGGATGCACTTATCTACTACACCATTGTTAAAGAGCTCCTGGGCGAGAAATGGCTCACCAACGAACTGTTCCGTTTGGGTACCAGCCGACTGGCAAATCTGCTGCTCAGCGAACTGACAGGTGTAGAGACCAAATTCTTCTAAGATTTCCGAAACCCCTACTAATGAAAACTCCAGTGCGCTTAGGGCGTACTGGAGTTCTTTCGTATGCGCACTCGAATGCGCCTTAGGGCATACTATTTGTTCCTCTGTATCACGTATTCAAGATAGGCCGTAAAAGCATCTTTCAGCTCTGGTTTCACGCTTTCATCAATGTATTTCTGAGCCTCTTTGGCAAATTCCTCCATCTTCTGCTCAGCATATTCGATGCCACCGTATTCCTTTGCAAACTCAATCAAAACGGCAATCTCATCGGGATTGATTGTGCCTGCCTTCACCTTCTTAGCCAACGTCTGCATCGCTGACATATTGGTGTTTTGAAGTGCATAAATAACAGGCAACGTCAGCTTTCCTTCTGTCATATCATTACCTGTAGGCTTACCAATTTCCTTAGATTCGTAATAGTCGAAAATATCATCACGAATCTGGAAAATCATACCGATATAATGTCCGAATTTCCGAGCTTTTTCTATGTCCTCTTCTGATACCCCTGCGGCAATGGAACCTAAGACTGAACATGATTCGAACAGTGCGGCCGTCTTTTTGTCAATCACTTGATAATAAACTTCTTCCGAGATTTCCTGATTTGAGATATTTGAAAGCTGGAGTACTTCACCAGCAGCCAGAGTACGACCTAATTCTGCCAAATGTTGTACGATTCTATGATTATCAGAAAGGGCCACTCTCAAGAGGGCTGTGGAAAGAATATAATCACCTACCAAAACGGCCACCTTATTATTATAAGAGGCATTCACCGAAGGCTGACCTCTGCGCTCGCTGCTCTCATCTACCACATCATCATGAACGAGACTCGCCGTATGCAGAAGTTCCAGTCCGAGGGCAGCATTCTGAGCTACATCTGAAACCACACCAAAATTCTTCGCCGTGAGGAAAAGCAATATGGGACGCATACGCTTTCCACCTCTTTGGCGAATGTGTGAAAGCACCTGTCCTAGGAGACCTTCTTCATACGTCAAACACTGTCCGAACAACTTAGCAAAGTCGTTTAATTCTGCCTCAATTGGCTTCTTGATAATCGATAAATAATCCATCTAGTAAAGAATTTCGATACAAAAATAGTAAAAAACGATGGATTTCAAAGAATTTTAAGTAATTTTACACCGAAAATTAAGAAAGTTATGCAGAAATTGTTCCTTTTAGACGCGTATGCGCTCATTTATCGCAGTTATTATGCGTTCATCAAAAACCCTCGAATCAACTCGAAAGGTCTGAATACCAGTGCTATCATGGGCTTTCTCAACACCCTCAACGAGGTGCTCACGAAAGAGCAGCCCACCCATATCGGTGTGGCCTTCGACCCTCATGGCCCTACCTTCCGCAGCGAGGCTTTTCCTGAGTACAAAGCCCAGCGTGAAGAGACACCAGAGGATATCCGCAAGGCTGTACCTATCATCAAGGATCTGCTGAAAGCCTATCGTATTCCTATCCTGCAAGTGGATGGTTTTGAGGCAGATGACGTCATCGGAACATTAGCCAAAAAAGCCGGTTCCATCGGCGTTGAGACCTATATGCTGACGCCTGATAAGGACTACGGACAGTTGGTAAGTGACAACGTGAAGATCTTCCGTCCTCGTCATGGAGGCGGCTATGAGACGATGGGCCCCAAGGAAGTCTGCGAAAAATATGGCATTCCATCGACAGAATCAGTCATTGACTTGCTGGCTCTGATGGGTGACTCTGCTGATAACTTCCCTGGCTGTCCTGGTGTTGGAGAGAAGACAGCCGTGAAACTCATCAATGACTTCGGAAGTGTCGATGCATTGATTGCACGTTCGGCAGAAATCAAAGGTAAACTTCGCGAAAAAGTGGAGGAACATGTCGATGATATCAAAATGAGTTACTTCCTGGCGACCATCAAAACGGATGTTCCTATCGAACTCGATATGGAGAATTTGAAACTCGTCGAGCCGAATGAAGACGAATTGGGTAAATTGCTCCTCGAACTCGAGATGAAGTCGTTCGCTGACAGAGTTCTTAAAAAAAGCCAAAAACCTCAAAGACCTGTTAACGGACAACTCGATCTCTTTGCAGAATTTCCTGCCGACGGGGCGAATTTGAGCGAAAATTCGAGTTTTGAAAGCTTGAAAACGACGGCTCATGACTATAAACTCGTTGAAAATGAGGAAGATTTGTTGAAACTTCGTGATTATTTCTTGACAAATGAAATTCTCAGTCTAGATACAGAAACGACATCAACCTCCGCAATCGATGCAGAATTGGTGGGTTTGAGCTTCGCGGTGAAGGAATTCGAAGCCTTTTACGTGCCGATTCCGGCAAATCGTGAAGAAGCGTTACGAATTGTTAATATCTTTAAAGCCGTCTATGAGAACGAGAAGATTTTGAAAATCGGACAAAATCTGAAGTACGACCTCGAGGTGTTACGAAACTACGACATCCATCTCGCAGGTCCGATGTGGGACACGATGATCGCCCATTACCTCATCCAACCCGAACTTCGTCATAACATGGACTACATGGCGGAGATCTATCTGAACTATCAGACCATCCATATCGATGAACTGATTGGTCCGAAGGGTAAGAACCAAAAATCGATGCGCTCTCTCCTACCCTCTCAGGTTTACGAGTATGCTGCTGAAGATGCTGATGTCACCCTGCGCCTGAAGAACAAACTGGAACCAGAACTGAAGAAATTTGAATGCGAAGACCTCTTCTATCATATAGAGATGCCGCTGATGCCTGTACTCGCAGAGATGGAGATGAACGGTGTCTGTATAGATACAGAATCGTTAGCAGAAACGTCAAAACAATTCACGGCTCGTATGAATGAGATTGAGGCACGTATCTACGAACTTGCTGGTGAAAGATTCAATATCGCATCGCCCAAACAAGTGGGTGAAATACTCTTTGATAAACTCAAGATCATCGAGAAACCCAAGAAGACCAAGACAGGCCAATATGTCACTTCAGAAGAGGTGCTCCAACAGCTGCGCAATAAACATGAGATTGTTGCAGATATATTGGAACACAGAGGTTTAAAGAAGCTCATCGGCACTTATATCGATGCACTTCCAAAACTGATTAATCCTCGCACAGGACATATCCACACCTCGTTTAATCAGACGATTACTGCCACAGGCCGCCTATCGAGCAGCGACCCCAACCTACAAAATATTCCCATCCGAGGTGAAGACGGCAAGGAAATCCGTAAGGCTTTTATCCCAGAGCCAGGATGTCTGTTCTTTTCAGCAGACTATAGTCAGATAGAACTGCGTGTGATGGCCCATCTCTCGAAGGATGAAAATATGGTGGAAGTGTTCCGTGAGGGCAAGGATCTGCATGCGGCAACAGCTGCGAATATCTATAAGAAACCCATCGAAGAAGTCACTCGCGACGAACGCACAAAGTCGAAACGGGCCAACTTCGGTATCATCTATGGCATCACCGTCTTTGGCCTCGCAGAACGTCTGGACATCCCTCGCGACGAGGCTAAGATGCTGATAGACGGCTACTTTACTACATTCCCACAGGTACATGACTATATGGAGAAATCGAAGGAAATAGCACGACAAAAGGGGTACGTCACTACCCTATTCGGACGTCGTCGTTATCTGCCGGATATCAATTCTCATAACGCTACTGTTCGTGGTTTTGCTGAGCGTAACGCCATCAATGCCCCCATTCAAGGCACTGCAGCAGATATCATCAAGGTGGCGATGATTCATATTCACCAACGTTTCAAAGCCGAAGGCATCAAGAGCAAAATGATTCTTCAGGTACACGACGAATTGAACTTCAGCGTCTATCCTGATGAGAAAGAAAAGGTGGAAGCTATCGTACTCGAAGAAATGCAAAAGGCCTTCCCGCTGAGCGTTCCTCTCGTGGCCGATTCCGGCTTTGGCGAGAACTGGCTCGAGGCTCATTAAAGCATCAGGATACCAGTAAAGATTCGGCCAGAATTAATACCCAGACGACGGGCGGAGAAATACGTTTCAAACTGTTGGAAAGTACAGACCTCAGAGACAGAAATCTGGCTCTGGGGAATGCCTTTGGAGAGCAGTTGCTGACGATTGCACATAGGGAGATCGATGTGCCATTTCTCGATAGAAGAACCATCTGCTGCAGGGAATCTCTGACTGATGGTCTCCATTGCAAATCCCTCCTTTGCGAAGGTTTCATAGACCTCATCGCCCACCTCGAAACTCTCAAGATGGATACCTGGACCTATCTGAGCCAAGAGGTCTGAAGGAAACGAGCCATAAGTAGAAATCATCGCCTCTACAGCCGTTTCCACAATGCGTCTGACAGACCCTCGCCAACCAGCATGAATGGCACAGGAAACGCGCTTCGCTCTATCATACAACAGCACAGGAATACAATCCGCAGTAGACACGCCTATACAGACTCCAACAAGATCCGTCATCAATGCGTCTACACCTTCCAAACGTTCCTTACGCGCTTCGACAGAAAGCCGCAGAAAAGCCTCATCGACAGCCACAACTTTCGTCTGATGCACCTGATGCGGCATCACCAGACGGTCGTCAGAAATTCCCAAAAACTGACACAGCGAGGCGCGATTCCTTTGTATCGCCTCCTCGCTGTCGCCACAATAGTGATTGATATTAAACTCAGCGTAATTGCCCTCACTACAGCCCCCCTTCCGAGTGCTGCTGAAGGCCTTCACACCTTCACCAAAATCATAGAAATGAAGTGCCGGCTGTGTCATCTTTTACAACTCTGTGAAGCCTCCTGTCATCGAGTGATGCAGGTCTTTCTTGGCAGGATGACCAGCAAATTTCAGACCTCCAACACCAGAGATATTTCCTTTGATAGCCTCTGAAGCATGACACTCAACACCCCCTACTCCGCTGATGGAAGCTTCTACCTCCTGAGCCTTCAGATCCTTGGCATTAATACTACCTACACCACTACAGGTATACTTAGCTTCATCTGTCTGACCACTCACCACGATACTGCCTACACCACTGCAAGAAACATCTATCTTACGGACCTCCAGATTCTTCAAGTTGAAAGAACCTACACCAGAATTCTTGACTTCAAGATTTTCGGTTTTGAGATTGTCAAGGCGTATGTCTGCTGCACCAGTATTCTTAATCTCCTGCAGCGTTGGCGTATAAACAAGAATGGTGATGTTCGCTGAATGGATATTGACATTATTCTTAGCATATTTAATTTTCAGCTTACCACCTTCGTTCTCAAACGCAAAGAGGTCGATATAGTTTTCAGGTGCAGACAGCGTCACACGACTTTGGTCGCTCTGTATCAACTGGATATCACCTACCGTTTGGTTCTCCACCTTGTCGAAAGAGGCCTGAGGATACTTGGCCTTCACGATCTTCTCACTGGGTTCGATAATCTCTGCACCATCACCGAGATTTACTCTGCATCCTGATACTGAAAGCATCACTAATGCCAACGATAATAACAATTGAGTCTTCATATTCGTTCTCTTTTGGGGTTTCACTTTGTCTGTTTGACGCTGCAAAGATACAAAAAGTTGCAAAGATAGAAATAATTATTCACTATTCACTTTTCACTATTCACTTTTTTTCGTACCTTTGCACCCGAAATATAAACGTTTATAGAAGAAAATGGCATTAAAATGTGGTATTGTAGGACTGCCGAATGTGGGCAAGTCTACCTTATTTAATTGTCTGTCGAGTGCGAAAGCTCAGGCAGCAAACTTCCCTTTTTGTACAATCGAACCTAATGTGGGCGTCATCACCGTTCCTGATGAAAGACTGACGAAACTCGCCGAACTCGTTCATCCAGGACGTATCGTACCTGCTACCTGTGAGATTGTAGATATCGCAGGCCTTGTGAAAGGCGCTTCTAAGGGTGAAGGACTTGGTAATAAGTTTTTGGGAAATATCCGTGAGACGGATGCGATCATTCATGTGTTGCGCTGTTTCGAGGATGAGAATATCACCCACGTAGATGGTACGATCGACCCCATCCGCGATAAGGAAATCATCGATACAGAGCTTCAGCTGAAGGACCTCGAGACCATCGAGAGTCGTCTGGCCAAGACGGAGAAAGCCGCAGCTGCAGGCAATAAGGATGCAAAGATAGAAGTAACGGTTCTGAAGGCCTATAAAGAGGTACTGGAGCAGGGTAAGAACGCCCGTATCGTGGAGTTCGAGAGCAAAGACGAGCAGGACTGTGCCCATAATCTTTTCCTGCTGACTTCAAAGCCCGTACTTTACGTCTGCAACGTGGGAGAGACCGATGCCAAAGACGGTAACGATTTCACCAAAAAAGTAGAGGCCTTAGCCAAGGAAGAAGGCGCTGAGACAATGATTATCGCTGCCAAGACAGAAGAGGATATCGCAGAGCTCGAAAGTTACGAAGATAAGCAGATGTTCCTGGAGGAATTAGGCCTCGAAGAGAGTGGTGTGAATCGCCTGATTAAGAAAGCTTACGCCCTGCTGAACCTCGAGACATTCATCACCGCTGGTGAGATGGAGGTAAAGGCCTGGACGTATAAGAAAGGCTGGAAGGCGCCTCAGTGTGCTGGTGTCATCCACACCGACTTCGAAAAGGGCTTTATCCGTGCAGAAGTCATCAAGTATGACGACTATATCCAGTATGGCTCTGAGGCAGCTGTCCGCGAAGCAGGAAAACTTGCCGTCGAGGGTAAGGACTACATCGTTCAGGACGGTGATATCATGCACTTTAGATTCAACGTGTAATAAATAATAACGACAACTTAGACAACAAAAACAACTATCGGGTACAATATAATAAGAAAAATGTTGTCTTAGTTGTCCAAGTTGTCGTAAATATAAAATTGTAGTATGAAAGAACTGTTATACGTCCTCTGGAATCCAGACCTTGAGGCCTTTCATTTAGGCCCTATGACGGTGCGCTGGTATGGGTTGATGTGGATCATCGGACTGGCACTCGCCTATCTCGTGGTGAAGCGACTCTATAAAGAGCAGAAGATCAAGGACGAACTCTTCGATCCGCTCTTTATCTACTGTTTCTTCGGCATCCTGATTGGTGCCCGTCTGGGCCATTGTATCTTCTATCAGCCTGGTGATTTCCTGACTTCGTGGAAGGGTATCGTGGAGATGTTCCTGCCTATACACTTTATGGCCGACGGTGGCTGGAAACTTACAGGCTATGCCGGCCTTGCTTCGCACGGAGGAACCTTAGGTCTGATGATTGCCCTCTGGCTTTATGTCCGCAAGACGAAACTCAGCATCTGGACCGTTCTCGATAACATCGCTATCGCCACAGGAACGACGGCTTGTTTCATCCGTCTTGGCAACCTCATGAACAGCGAGATTATCGGCAAGATCACAGACGTCCCCTGGGCCTTTATCTTTGAGAAGGTCGATGCTGTTCCTCGTCATCCAGGACAGCTCTACGAAGCCATCGCCTATGCCCTACTCTTTTTTATCATGTGGGCGCTCCATAAGAAGATGCCTGAGAAAATCGGCACCGGCTGGTATTTCGGCTTCTGCCTGACGTATATCTTCACCTTCCGCTTCTTCATAGAGTACACCAAGGAGATCCAGGAAGCCTTCGAGGCCTCTCTCCCCATCGACATGGGCCAGATTCTGTCGATTCCGTTCATCATCATTGGTGTCTATTGCATGATTAAGGCCAAGAAAGCCGTAAATTCGTAGAAATACCAGAACGGGGTTACAAAAAAGATATAACATTGTCGCAGATTTATCAAACAATGCCTTTGTTTTAATAAACCACGTCACTGTTTTAACAGACAATGACGTGGTTTTAACTTTAATCCGTACCTCACAACCTTTGAGGACGGCACTTTCTACCTTTTAGCAGGGACTTCCGTTATTTTCCGCTAACGATCTTCTTGATGTCGTTAAGCTTGTTGAGGGCTTCGAGGGGCGTGAGATTGTTCACGTCGAGGCCAAGGATTTCGTCGCGAACCTGACAAAGTACAGGATCGTCGAGTTGGAAGAAGGAGAGCTGCATACCTTCGCGAGAGGCGGCGATCTCTGCTGTGGGCTTGCCTACGCTGCCTACAGAGGCATTCTCGGCTTCCAGCTGCTTCAGAATCACGTTAGCGCGCTTCACGATGCTGCGAGGCATACCCGCAATCTCTGCCACGTGGATACCAAAACTGTGCTCACTCCCACCCTTTTCGAGTTTTCGCAAGAAGATCACCTTACCATCGACCTCTTTTACTGAGACATTATAGTTCTTGATGCGCGAGAAATTCTTCTCCATCTCGTTGAGTTCGTGATAGTGCGTCGCAAAGAGCGTACGAGGGTGTCCTTTGGCGTTCTCATGAAGGTATTCTACGATAGCCCAGGCGATGGAAATGCCATCATAGGTACTGGTTCCTCGTCCTAATTCATCGAAGAGCACCAGCGAGCGCGAAGACACATTATTAAGGATGTTTGAGGCCTCCGTCATCTCCACCATAAAGGTAGATTCTCCAAGCGAAATGTTATCTGAAGCCCCTACCCTTGTGAATATCTTGTCCACCAGACCGATTCTCGCGGCTTCTGCGGGCACAAAACAACCAATCTGCGCCAGTAGTACTATCAGTGCCGTCTGACGCAACAGCGCCGATTTACCAGCCATATTCGGACCAGTAATGATGATGATCTGCTGACGGTCGTTATCCAGAAGGATATCATTAGGCACATATCGCTCACCTAAGGGCAGTTCTGTCTCAATCACAGGATGACGGCCCTGCTTGATATCGATGACTTCCGTCGAGTCAATTACAGGACGGATATACTTGTTCTCCTCAGCAACCTTCGCAAAGCTCAGCAGACAGTCGAGACGGGCGATGATGTTCGCATTAATCTGTATCTGCGGAATAAACTCCTGCATGCCAAGAACCAAGTCGTTAAAGAGTTTGGCTTCAAGGGAGAGAATCTTATCCTCAGCACCCAGAATCTTCTCTTCGTACTCCTTCAGTTCCTGCGTGATATATCGTTCTGCCTGAGCCAGCGTCTGCTTGCGTACCCACTCCTGAGGCACCAGATCCTTATAGGTATTGCGCACTTCGAGATAATAGCCAAAGACATTGTTATAGCCTATCTTCAGGCTCTGGATACCTGTCTCTGCGGCCTCTCTTTCCTGTATCTTCAACAGATAGTCCTTGCCGCTATAGGCGATGCTTCTTAACTCGTCGAGTTCTGCACTCACGCCATTACGAATCACGCCTCCTTTAGCTACCAATTGTGGCGGATCATTCTGTATCTCCCTTTCAATCCTGTCGCGCAGACTCTCGCAGAGATTCAACTGCTCCCCTACCCGTTTCAGCGCCTCATTATCGGCATATTGACAAGCCGTCTTGATGGGCTGAATAGCCTGCAGCGCCGTCTTTAGCTGCACTACCTCACGAGGCGACACGCGGCCTACGGCTACCTTCGAGATGATACGTTCCAAGTCGCCGATACGATGTATCTGTTCATCGATACACTGACGGAAATCAGGCTCACGATAATAGTACTCCACTACGTCGAGACGTTCGTTGATGGGCTTCTCGTCCTTCAGTGGGAACACCAGCCAGCGACGCAGCAATCGACCACCCATCGGACTCACCGTCTTGTCGATGACATCCAAGAGTGATTTGCCGTCATCCTGCATCGGCTGAATGAGTTCCAGACTGCGAATCGTAAACTTATCCAGACGCACGAATTTCTCTTCTTCGATACGCGAGATAGACGTGATATGCCCTATCTGCGTGTGCTGCGTCTGTTCGAGGTATTGCAGGATAGCTCCAGAGGCGATGACACCGTTCTGAAGATGATCGATACCAAAGCCCTTGAGGTTCTTCACGTGGAAGTGCTTCAGCAGTTTCTGACGAGCTGTCTGGTCTGTAAACACCCAGTCATCGAGCTCGAAGGTGAAGAACTTATTGCCAAAGTAACGCTCGAAATCATGCTTGCGCGTTCTGTCGAAAAGCACCTCTTTGGGTGAGAAGTTCGCCAGTAGCTTTTCCACATAGTCGTAAGTGCCCTCGCCCGTCAGAAATTCACCTGTGGAGATATCGAGAAAGGCGACACCACAAGCTATCTTGCCGAAATGCACAGCGGCCAGGAAGTTGTTCTCCTTATAGTTCAGCACATTGTCGCTCAGAGCCACACCTGGCGTCACCAACTCCGTGATGCCTCGCTTCACCAGTTTCTTCGTGAGCTTGGGGTCTTCCAACTGATCGCAGATGGCCACACGCTTGCCTGCACGCACCAGTTTGGGCAGATAGGTGTCGAGGGCGTGATGAGGGAAACCCGCCATCTCGTCGCCCTTGTTATAGCCGTTGTTACGATGGGTGAGTGTGATACCCAGAATCTTCGCGGCTGTTACGGCATCCTCGCAATACGTCTCATAGAAGTCGCCACACCTGAACAGCAATACTGCATCAGGGTGCTTCGCCTTCAAGTCGAAGAACTGTTTCATCATCGGGGTGAGTTCACCGTCTTTCTTTGCCATCTTTCTGTCTGTTGATTTGAGCGACAAAGTTACAAAGATTTTCCGAACTGACAAAATGATTACGCCGTTTTTCCGCTTTTACGCGATTTGCTTGTTAATAAAACATAAAGCTTTCGCGTTTCATACAAGATTTGTACTACCTTTGTATTATCAAGTAAAGAACCAAACTGCCAAAGACATGAAAAAGAACGTAAGCCGATTCATGATTCTCGCCTCGCTGCTATCGATAGGACTCGCTGCAACGAGTTGCGATGCGCCGTCAAAAAGTGAATCCATCACAGAAATTGTTGATGTCGTCGCCTTCAAAGAATATCCCTATGCCGATGTGACGCAAGGACAATTCATCCCTAACACCACATCACCGTTTGTACTTTATGTCAAACCTACGAGCGAGGAAGGCGTAAAGGCGCTGAAGACAATGATGAAATTCAGCAATGCTTACGTGACAGAGATTCATGAGATAGGAGACGGTGCTTATCTTGTTTCAACAAAGATGTACTTCGAGGGTCCGCAATATTTCTATGTCTCCAACAGCTATCAAACCTCAGAATTTACTAATCCTATTTTTATCCTGCCACAAATCTCTATCAAGATGAAAGACAGCAAGGATATCGCTACCGTTGCTGAGAAATATAAGGATTATCTGACTCCCAATAAGAATTACGATTTGCTTGAGAAAAGCGGGATGTATGTTTTCGATTGCAAGCTCAGCAATTCCTATGATGTCTTAAAGTTGGTTTCTATAATCTCTCAGCTTGACGATGTTGCGTGGATTGAAGCAAACTCTACAGGAAGTTACAGTCTTTAAAAAGAACGGGTAAAAAGACTCCGCCTTGCACATCGATATTGCAAGGCGGAGCTTTTTTATTCTCTGATAGAGTAGGGGAGAAGTGCGATTACTTCACCACAAACTTCTTACCATTCTGAATCACTACACCCTTGTAATTAGCGTCAACACGCTGACCAGCGAGGTTGTAGACAGCACTCTCAACCTGCTTTGCCTTCAAATTGGAAATACCAGCTGTTGAGGCATCATACTTCACAAGTTCATTATTCTTGTCAAACTCGTAAATAGAATTATACTTCTTCATATTACCCTTTACAATGACTGTTGCACCAACTTGTACGTCATCTATAGAAGCGAAACTTGCACCTCCAATACCTTTTCCACTATAGCACTCGAATTGGTTTGTGGTTGTACCGTCATCTGAAATCCAATAGGTAATAGAATTATATCTGTCATCAAACTTATCTACCTGAGATACGATTCCCTTTACGAAAACCACATCCTGAAGACTTTCACCTGCATCAATAAGTGCAATAGCCTCTGCAACAGTATAGGCTGTCTCCTCTGTATTTGCAATATGCTTTTCCTCTACGGCTGTAGAAGCATCATATGATACAAGCACATTTCCAGCATCAAACTCATAGATAGAATTATACTTCTTCAATTTTCCTTTTACAATGACAGTAGCACCTTTCTTCATGTCATCAGCTGAGGTAAAATCTGCACCATCAAGACCCTTGCCCTTATAACATTCAAACTGGCTTGATTCAGTTGTGCCATCATCAGAAATCCAATAAGTATATGATCCATCCTTATAGTTTTCTAACTTCGAAATCTTACCCTTGACATATACTTCTTCTGACAAAGCCTTACCTGCGTCGATGAGTTCGATAGCCTTGGCAACGGTGTAGGCTGTTTCTGCCGTATTGGCAATATGATCTTCTTCACCAGAAGTATTGCCTGCTGCCTCACCACTGATGGTTATCTTGTTAATCTGGCTGTTCTTATTCACAGCGAATACAACCTCTGTAGCTTCACCACTCCATGTTGTAGAAGATAGTTTACCTACATTAGCTGTTACATCAAATTTGCTTGGAGCATCGAACGTAATGCTCTTCATAGCGAACTTGGCCTGAATCGTAATAGTACCAGAATAGCAACGAAGCTGAGGACCACTATTAGTCTGCCAGAAACGATTAGGATTAGTAACTTCTTCTGCCTTTGGACTAATAAGAATCACAACATTCTCATCGTCATCTGCCACAATCTTATAAGTTTCATTGATGTCGCCAGCATCACTTTCGCCGCTGGAAGTTGCCACCGACATGCTGTTGAAATCGACAACAACCTCTTTCTGTGCAAAGGCGCTTCCCATAAACATAGCCATCAAGGCTACAAACGAATAGCGTAAAGTTTTATTCATAAGCATAATAATTTGTAAGTTAATAATTCATCCTTTTAGTAGTAGTAAACGGCCCGTTTAGCGGGACTAAACGGACCGTTTAGACGTTGTAAAACCTTATGCGAAAGGATTCTCTGTTGGATAGAAGTTACCCTTCGGGAAGTTGTAGTCGATCTCGTCAACGGGGATACCCATGTACTTGAGAACCTCCCAGAGATACTTACCCTGATGGCCGAACATCACGGCGCAGTGGTGTGGGTAGTGCT
>JAEENF010000058.1 GCA_016283605.1 Prevotella sp. | reverse complement strand
CCTCACTTTTGCCTTGCCGGCAGATTTCAACGTGATTTTTCCATCGTCGCTCTTACCTGTCACGCTGATGGTGAGCTTGTGGGCTTTGAACAGACTCTCAATGTTTACGTTTGCGCCATTCACTATGACGTTCACGCTGTCCTTTACATTCTGTTTCACCTTCGCCGTAGCACCGTCAAAATGGATATTGATATCTTCTGCCTGACACACACAGACCGTCATCAAGGCTAGCAAACAAATTAAATTCTTCTTCATGTCGTTGTTAATACAATTCTCTTATTAGACGAAAGAAAACACAAAAGGTTAAAATCGCAAGATTTCAATTTTCATCCTTAGTAAAGGAATATGGTCAGAATTTAACAATTTGGAAAGGGGAATTCTAGAAGACGGAAGAGGGAGAAAATGGTTTGATGGAGGGTTAAAGGCAGTAAACTGCGGGTTTAGTCGTAGCAAAGGGAGGGTTTACTTACGGCTCCCTTGGAGAAAAATTGTTTCCTAACTAGGGAAAAAGTGTTACTCTTGGAGTAAGAAATGGCACTTATCCGAGGTTTCGATGGTGTTTTGGGGGACAAAAATAAACACCTGATTTTGTAAGCAACAGATAGCCAAACAGTTACGTATTTGGTCATTTCTGGCGTATTTGAGGTCTGATAAAGAGTTGGTGAATAAGGCGCGAGTTATGAGCATCGGTTTGTAAAGAATATTAACCTCGCTTCCTCGCGTACATTAAATATTTTGCGTTAATTTTTCTCCGTTTTTCCCTTTCATTCCAAATTTTCTTCGTAACTTTGCACCCTCAACTAACAGTATTATCAATGAAAAAGAAAATTCTGACCCTTACAGTTTTGGTTCTTGGCGCAATTAGTAACGCTCAAGCAGGTGGTCTGATGACCAACACCAACTATCACATTGCCTTCGACCGTATGATGGCGCGAGGTGCTACGTTCGACATCGATGCAGCCTACAGCAACCCTGCAGGTATGGCTTGGACAAAGGAAGGCTGGCAGCTGTCACTCAACTTCCAGAAACCTTGGCAGAACCGAGACATCAAGTTGTCTTTTAGTAATCCTTATGGCGATTTTTTCGAGAAAACTTACGAAGGTAAGGCTTCTGCACCTATCGTGCCTGCTCTCTTCGCGTCATACAAGCACGACCGCTGGGCAGTTTCGTCTATGATAGGCATCGTGGGCAGTGGCGGCTTCGTAGAATACAAGGAGGGTGTGCCTCAGTACAACATCATGGTGGAATCCGTCTTGGGGGCTATCATACCCCAGCTCAACCAACTGCCAGGAATCGACGTTCCTGGAGATTACACCCTTGACTCTGAGATGAAAGGCAAGCAGTACATCTATGGTGGACAGGTCAACTTCACCTATAAACTTATCGACTGTCTCTCAGCAGCTGTGGGTATCCGTGCCAACTATTATGACGGCTACTATCGCGGACATGTCATTGCCAACGCAAAAAACGAATATGGTCAGCTCGCCAAGCTTCTGCTCGACGTCGACCAGAAAGGTTGGGGCTTCACGCCGATGGTCAGCGTGAACTATCATCAAGGACCGCTTACTCTCACTGCACGCTATGAGTTCCGTACTAAGATCAACCCCAAAAACAGCACCAACATCCTCGATGCTGGTCTTGGCAATGGCTTAGTGGCCAAAGTTGCTGCCGTACCTGTCTATGGTGAAGCAACACTGGTAAAGATCAAAGAGGCATTGGAGCCTCAATTGGCTGGTGTAAAAGCGCCCTTTGAGGATGGTGCTCGTACCCGCTACGATATGCCTGCTCTGCTCTCTGTAGCTGCTGGCTATGAGTTCACGCCGAAGCTGCGCGCCACCCTTGAGTATCATTTCTTCGACGATAAGAATGCCAAGATGGCCAACGATCGCCAGAAAGAACTGACTCACGGCACTCACGAGATCCTCGCAGGTATCGAGTACGACATCAACGACAAGTTCACCATCAGCTGTGGTGGACAGCGTACAGACTACGGCCTCTCAGACGGTTATCAGCAGAATACCTCGTTTGCCTGCGACAGCTACTCTGTAGGATTTGGTGGAGCTTGGAACATCTCTGAGAAGGTTCGCCTGAATGCCGGCTTCTTTACCAGTATCTACAGCGACTACGACAAACAGGCTAGTTATGGTATGGAGACCTACTCGCGTACTAACTATGTGGCTGGTCTGGGTATCGACTATCGTTTCTAACGAAGACCTCGAAATACTTATTATCAACAGATATGAACAAACTTATAAAAAAATCTTTTTTACTCTCTGCCGTTTGCCTCTGCACCGCTCAGGCCAACGCGCAGCTATCATCTAACCCAGACAAATTTCTGGGAAACATTACGACCCGCGGACAGGTAGAGGCCGGGGGTGGCGTAGCGTCCTATTATAAACTCTGGAACCAGATTACTTGTGAGAACGAGTCGAAGTGGGGTTCGGTTGAGGGAACCAAAGGAAGTTATAACTGGGGATGTGACAGGGCTTTTAACTATGCCAAGCAGCACAACTTCACTTACAAGTTCCATGCATTGGTGTGGGGAGCTCAGTATCCCAACTGGTTCAGCACCAGTATGTCTATTAAGGACCGCTATGACCGTATCGTGAAATGGTTTGATGCCGTCAAGAAAAAGTATCCTACCCTGCCGATGATTGACGTAGTCAACGAAGCTGTTGGCACGCACCAAGCAGGCAACCCGATGATGAAGGAGTCTTTGGGCGGAGCAGGCAAGACGGGTTATGACTGGCTTATCAAGGCCTTCGAACTTGCCTATGAACGCTGGCCAGATGCCATCTTGATCTACAATGACTACAACACCTTCCAGTGGAACACTGACGAATACATCGATTTGGTTCGCACGCTACGTGATGCTGGAGCGCCGATTGATGCCTACGGCTGTCAGAGTCACGACCTGACGGACTGCTCGCTCAGCAAATTCCAGCAGTCGGAAAAGAAGATTCAGGATGCTCTGAAAATGCCAATGTACAGTACGGAGTATGATATCGGTACAACAGACGATGCCCTGCAGTTGCAGCGCTATAAGGAACAAATTCCCTATATGTGGGAGAAGGACTATTGTGCAGGTATTACCTTGTGGGGCTATATCTATGGTGCTACGTGGACTACCGACGGTAACTCTGGTATCATCAAGAACGGCAAGGACCGTCCTGCTATGACCTGGCTGCGTGAATACATGGCCAGCGATGCTGCAAAGAACGCCAAGAGCCCATTCCCTGGCATGAAGAAAGAAGCTTCGATCTACGTACACCCTGCTGACCTGAAGGTTGCCAAGGGCGACGTGCTACCCATCAAGGTTCGTGCCTCTATGGCCACAAAGACCATCAAAAAAATTGATCTCTATTTAGGCAATGACTTAATTGCAACAATGACAGAGGCGCCCTATCTGACAGAATATGCTGTCCCATCAAATTCTTCAACTGGTTGGAAGACGCTGAAGGCTGTTGTTACAACTACTGACGGTTCAACATACGAGCGTCTGTCACGATTCAATGTCCTTTCTTCATCAACAAAGCGTGAACCCTATAATGCAACTGTTCCTAAATTGCCTGGTACTATCGTTGTTGGAGAATATGACAAAGGTGCCTCAGGCGTGTCATATAGCAATGCATCTCGCAGTGCTACCACAGCCACAAAGACTGGTGGATGGATGGAATACACCGTTGACGTTAAGGAAGAAGGTCTCTATTCTTTCGATGCTGAGGTGGCTTCTAATATTGATGGCGGTTCGTTCCACCTGTCAGAGTATTCTTTTGACGACGTGACATTCTACGCAGATATCGTTGAAGTTCCTAATACAGGCGGCAGCAGCAATTTCCGAACGATGCACGCCGAGATGACAAAACCTCTGACAGCAGGACGCCACAGATTCTGTCTGAATATTGACAAAGGTGGCTTCTACATTAAAAACCTGACTTTCAACCGCAAAGATGCAGATGAGACCATGACTTGCACGATAAACAGGACTCCTTCAACCATAACAGTTGATGAAAGTGCCATCATCAAAGTCAATGCATCATCGAAGTCAGGCACTATTGCCAATGTGAAGGTATATGCCAATAATCTGCTGATAGCCGCATGTACGAAAGCATCCAAGGACGATGACAAATATATAGAGTCTACGTTAAGGGCATTCGTTAGTGATGGAAAGCAGGCTGCATTGTCCTTGTTATATGAACCTACGGTAGCTGGAAAACAAACGATCTACGCCATTGTTACTGATAAAGATGGCAGATCAAAGATATCACCAAGTGTTACGCTGACAGTCAACGCCAAGCGTACGCCTTATTCTGGCAAGCCTATTGCTATTCCTGGAGTTATTCAGGCAGAGAACTTCGACAAGGGTGGTGAGGGCTTTACCTTCCACGACTCAGACAGCAACAGAGAAGGTGATAAGAACTATCGCAGCGACAGCGAAGGTGTTGACTTCGTGGTTGGAAATAACGGTACCTGTATCGGCTACACTGCTGCCAACGAGTGGTTGGAGTATTCCATCAATGTGAAGGAGGCCGGCACCTATTCATACATCGCAACCGTTTCTTCAGGAACCACTAATTCAGGTTTCACTATTGGACTTAAGAATAACTCTAGCGTCATCTCTCTTGCTAAAGTGAATGTTCCTCAGACTGGTAATAACGACTGGGGCACATATAAGACTGTAGAAGGAAAACTAAGTAGAGATCTTCAGGTCGGTGAGCAAATCCTCCGCATCACGATTAACGGTGCCAACTGTAACATCGACAAGATCGAGCTGAAGTGCACAACGCCTTCTGGCATCAACGATATCAAAGCCGATGATGCCAACCAGAAGTCATACGACCTCTTTGGCCGTCCTGTGAACAGCAATTATAAAGGTATCATCATCAAGAACGGTAAAAAACATATCAACAGATGAAAAAGACTATTGCAATAATCGCTGTGTTGCTGGCATTCACCCTGAATGCCGGCGCACAGGTTGAAGTTCCCAAGGACACGCCACAGCTGGAGTTTGCCTTGCAGTTAAAAGTGACTCTAGGCGAAGCTTATTCCTGCGGCGAGACCCAACACGGCCGTCGTACGATCATCCCCATTACTGGCGGTACTTTCGAAGGTCCGAATATCAAGGGAACGATCCTCAACGGCGGTGCTGACTACCAGTTGGCTAATGCTGCTGGTCGCACGGAGTTGGAAGCCATCTACTGCATCAGAACTGACGATGGCGTCAATATCCACATCCGCAACAGAGGAATCATCGCCAATACCAAGGACGCTCAGGGGAACCAGTCGTTCTATTTCACCTGTGCGCCCCAGTTCGAGGCTCCCAGCGACAGCAAGTACGCCTGGCTGAACAACTCGCTCTTCCTTTGCAGGCCTTCGTTCTCGCAAGGCTTCCAAGGCATTGTGCTGAATGTCTGGCGCGTTAAGTAAGACCTATTTATTCTTGAAATAGTCGTTATAGACCTTCATGCCGAAGACGATGCAACTGCATATCGTCGTCACCAGATTGGTCAGGAACAGCGACCACAACATTTCGGGTTTGTGCAACAGACCCTGTAGCATAAAGGCAGCGCTTCCCACGCCCATCATGAGGAATGTGGGGAGCGCTATTCCGTCTGTATTACGTGTACGAATCGTCTCAATGGCCTGTGGCAAATAGCCCAGGATCATTCCTATGGTGGCCACCCAGCCACAAATCTCAAAAGTAAGTCCTTGTTCCATAGATTCTTGTATTTTTAGTCCCAACACTCTATATCTTTTTCCAATTCAGGGAATTGACTGCGATGGAAGACAGGTTCCTTAATACCCTGACGTTTCTGACGGCGATAGTCGTCGAGCAGACGGAAAGCATAGCGTCCCAGCAGCACGATGGCGATGAGGTTGCAGGCCGTCAGGAAGGCCATGAAGAAGTCAACGATATTCCAGACAAGCTCGAAGCTGGCTAAAGCGCCAAATACCACCATCACGCCTGCCGAACAGATACGGTAGACAGTCATCACCTTCGTATTCTGCGTGATAAAACGGATATTCGCCTCACCATAATAGTAGTTGCCGATGATGCTCGAGAAAGCGAAGAGGAAGATGGCGATGGCGATGAACACTGGGCCTGCACTGCCCACCTTTGCCTCCAAAGCCGACTGTGTCAGAGCGATGCCGTTGAGTTCTGGCACTTCGTAGAGTCCGCTAATGAGAATGATAAATGCCGTACACGAGCACACCAGCAACGTATCCGTAAAGACGCCCAACGCCTGGATCAGTCCCTGCTTCACTGGATGCGTGACTGAGGCCGTAGCTGCCACATTAGGCGCGCTACCCTCACCTGCCTCATTAGAGAAGAGTCCACGTTTCACACCTGTCATGACAGTCACGCCAATGCCGCCTCCGGCAATCTGATGGATACCAAATGCATCGAGCACAATCACCTTGAACACATGTGGCAGGAGCTCGATATTCATCACGATAATTACCACTGCCAATATCACATAACCGATTGCCATCACTGGCACCAAGACCGCACTGACGTGAGCAATGCGCTGGATGCCGCCAAAGACGATAAACAGTCCCATCGCCGCCAATACAGCCCCCACCCACGCGGGCGACCAGCCGAAGGCCTCCTGCATCGCTCCACAGATGGTATTGGCCTGAATGGAGTTGTTCGACAGTCCGAACTGACATGTAATCAGAATGGCAAAGGTAATCGCCATCCACCGCTGATGCAGACCACGCTGGATATAATAGGCAGGTCCACCGATAAACGAGTCCTTATGCCTCTGCTTGAACAGCTGCGCCAGCGTCGACTCAACGAAAGCCGTCGCAGAGCCGATCAGGGCAATGATCCACATCCAGAACACGGCTCCTGGACCTCCGATGGCGATGGCCGAGGCGACACCTGCCAGATTGCCCGTTCCCACTCGTGTAGCCACAGAGACGGCAAAAGCCTGAAACGACGAGATGTGTTTCTGTCGGACAATGGCCTTATTCTCTTGCGATTCCTTGACCTGCGACTCTACGGTGTCTACTGCCGAGTCCGTCAGCAGCCGTATCATCTCGCCCACCATACGGAACTGCACAAAGCGCGTCTTCAGCGTAAACCAGAGTCCGCAGCCTACTAACACGAAGATGAGCACATAGCCCCAAATCGCATCGTTAACAGAGGTTATCAGTTCGTTCATACGTTTTCCTTATTCTCCGACCTTCCAGAGCTCGTTGAGCTTCTGCTGCAGACCTGAGGGCAGGGCAGGAATGTTGTGACCCCGCTCGAACTGACGGATGTTCTGATAGGTCAGCTTCATCTTGTTCTTCTTCTTGATCTGCTTCAGCTCATCCTTGTCGACATATGCGCGGTCGGTGGTGAACGCCTGGATACCCACGACGTTATGTTCGAGACTGCCGTCTTGCTTAACTTCGTCGTAATTGTCGATGTTCTCCATCATCACGTAGTCCTCAGGCCGTGACTTGCCGTCTTCATCAATGCGGTAGATAATGAAGAAGGAGTTCTGTTTGTTCTTTTTCCTGGCTTCCCTCTTTTCTTTCTTTGCTTTTTTCTTGGCATTGCTGATCTCCTCCAGCTTGTGACTTGCCATCTTATCTGAATCGAAGGTAATCCGACGCTGGTTGCCCTCGTCGACAATATAGCCGATAGTGCCCTTCGAGTCGCTGATACGCTTGCGGCCAGGACTTTCCTGTGTTATCTTGTATTTCGAGTCCTTGTTGGCTTTGAGCCTGTCTCCGGCATTCTTCATCGGCAGACTACCGAGACGGTTCATCTTGCTGCCCCCAAGAGCACCGAAAAGCGTCTTGAGGATAGCGTATTTGGCTTTCGACACATTGGTGGTACTGGTCTTAAGCTTCTTGGTCTTGACATCGTAGACGTTGTCCGTCAGTCCCACGCGATAATAGGCCATACCGTAATCATCACTATACATATACATGCGGTAGTAGGTCTGCACATAGACATACGGTTTCTTCTTCACCACGACCTCAGGCAGTCCGAAGTCGGCATCCTCGAGGGTGATGCTGCCGCTCTTGCCATTCACCTTATATAATTTAGGTTTGTAGGCCACGTGGGTCACCGTGATAGTGTCGGCTCCCTTCACATCAGCCAGATAGCCGTCGGCATCTGTGACGCCGATAACCTTCGAATCGGTTGTCAATACAGACACAAAGGGCACAGGCTGTCCGTCTTTGTCGATCGTACGAATCTTCTGTGCATTCACGCTCGCCGTAGCCATTACGGCGGCTACAACCATCAATAGAATCTTTTTCATTGTGCTCTGTTTGTTATTTTTGTCTTCCTCCACGCTGCAAAGATACGAAATAATCTCTTTTCCTGCAAGAATTAATAGAAAAAATATTTTCCCTACTAGGGTGCGAGAATACTGCTCACTGGCAGCGGGAATAGTTCTCTCTTATAGCGGGAATACTGCCCGATAAGAATGTTTTCACAGTTTTTTCAAGGGAAATGTGGGGAAAACAAAATTAATTGCTTAACTTTGCAGCGTGGAAATGGAAAACAAGATTACTGAACAGCCGTCGCACTATGACCATCTGGAGCAGATGTCAGTGGCCGAGCTCCTGCAGCACATCAACGACGAGGATGCGCTGGTGGCTGAGGCTGTGCGGTGTTCCATCCCTCAGGTTCAGGCGCTAGTGGAGGCCGTAGAACCCAGAATGAAACGCGGTGGCCGACTGTTCTATGTCGGCGCAGGAACGAGCGGCCGACTGGGTGTGCTCGATGCCAGCGAACTGCCGCCAACGTTTGGTGTGTCGCCAGACTGGGTGGTGGGCATCATCGCTGGCGGCGACGAGGCTTTGCGCCATGCGGTAGAGAAGGCCGAGGACATCGCCGAACGCGGTTGGCAGGATCTTGAAGTGTTTCAGCCTACTGATGATGACTCTGTAATCGGCATCGCAGCCTCAGGCACGACACCCTACGTCGTTGGAGCTATCACACAAGCCAGGCAACACGGTCTGCTGACGGGTTGTATCACCAGCAATCCGAAAACCCCTCTGGCGGCAGCCGCTGACTATCCCATCGAGACCATCGTAGGTCCGGAGTTCGTGACAGGCTCCAGCAGGATGAAGAGTGGAACGGCTCAGAAGATGGTTCTGAACATGATCTCGACCTCGCTGATGATCCGTCTGGGCCGCGTAGAGGGCAATCGGATGGTGAAGATGCAACTGACGAATGCCAAGCTGGTAGACCGTGGGACGCGCATGATTCAGGAGTCGCTGGGACTGAGTTACGATGAAGCCCTGCAGCGACTGTTGGAGGTTGGCAGCGTGGAACGGATTTTAAAGGATACAACACGATAAACGTGACATTTTATACAACACATGTACAAACCAACATTCAACTTTAAGCGCCAGGTCCTGGTGTTCCATCATTTTGGAAACAAGGGCTACTCGCTGTTTGCCTGTCTGGGGCGCGAGGTGGTATGCAGTGTGCTCTCCGTAGCCACGCTGACCTACGCCTCAGCGGAGAGCGTCTCGACGGATCCCGTCGTGAGCGACTCCACCGCGATGACGACAGCCAAGGAGATGATGCTCGAGGAGGTCAGTGTGACAGGCTCGAGGGCGCCCCTGACGAAGAGTCAGGCTGCGAGAATGGTCACTGTACTGGATCGTGCAGAGATTCAGCAGGCTCCAGTACAAAGTATTAACGATTTGCTGAAGTACGCTATGGGCGTGGATGTGCGCCAGCGAGGACCCCTTGGGGCTCAGACGGACATCTCGATACGTGGCGGCACCTCCGAACAGATTATCCTGCTGTTGAACGGCATCAATATCTGTGACCCACAGACGGGCCACAATGCGATGGATCTGCCCATAGACCTGAGCGAGATTGTACGCATCGAAGTGCTCGAAGGACCTGCAGGACGGATCTATGGCAGTTCGTCGCTGGTGGGAGCGGTGAATATCGTGACAAATGTTTCGAGGAATGAGACTACCCTGCATGCGGAAGGAGGGTCTTTCGGATATGGAAATGTGGGGGCAAGGTTTTCCTTAATCAACCACTCTCTCTCAGCCAACTACAGCCGAAGCGACGGCTACAGCCGGGCGAAAGGAGGAGGCCTGAATACGGACTTCAGCGGCTCGAAGGCGTTTTATCAGGGCCAGTATCATGATGAGCAAATAAGGCTGCGCTGGCATCTGGGCATCGCGGACAAAGGCTGGGGCTCGAGTACCTTCTGGGCATCGCCGAAATGGCAGGCCGACGACCAGTACGAGCACACCACAAAGCTCTATTCGGCCATTCAGGGCGAGACCAGACAAGGGCTGCTACACATGAGCGGCAACATCTACTGGAACCAGAATCGTGACCGCTATGAGGGTTATCGCAGTCGGCCTGAGAAGATGAAGTTCAACTACAACCGCACGGATGTGTATGGGGTGAGCCTCAGCAGCTATTTCGACTGGACAGCAGGGCGAACGGCCTTTGGCGCTGAACTACGCAACGAAGACCTCGTCAGCGGCAATCTGGGAGAGCCTCTGTCGCAGGTGCATCATATCAAAGGGACTGATCGCGACTATACCCTCGGCTTGAACCGCACGAACATCAGTGGCTATATGGAACATAACGTTTTGCTGAAGGACGTTACCCTCTCTGCAGGTCTCGTGGCCGTGAAAAATACGTGGAGCAATATGAATATGACCGTCTATCCTGGTATCGACATCAGCTATCGTCCCCACCCCAGCTGGACGCTACACGCCTCGTACAACACCTCGTTGCGCATGCCGTCGTTCACAGAGATGTATTATAAGCTGCAAGGCTATAGTGCCGACCCTCACCTGAAACCTGAGGAGATGCAAGCCCTCGAAGCTGGTCTCAATGTTCAATGTTCAATCTTCAATCTTCAATGTTCTCTCTGGCATCATCACGGCAAAAACATGATCGACTGGATCATGGATACGTCGAAGGGCGAAGAGGCCGTCTGGCAGAGCGTGAACCACACGTCCATCAACAGCATCGGCTTCGAAGCGTCAGCGAAACTCTCAGTTCTCACTTCTCAATTCTCAGTTAGCTACGGCTTCATCCACCAAGACAAGAAGCAGGAGGAGGGCATCGTGTCGCAATATGCACTGGAATACCTACGCCATAAACTTGTGGCCAATGCCCATATCCCACTGACGAAAGCTCTCGCGCTGGGCGTGAACTTCCGTTGGCAGGACCGTGTGGGCTCTTATACCGATTTCGACGGCAAGGCGCATGACTATGAGCCGTATGGTTTGGTGGATATCCGTCTCACCTGGCAACAGCCAAAGTGGAAGGTCTATCTGGAGGCCAATAACCTCTTCGACACCAGCTATCACGACTATGGTCTCGTGCCACAGCCAGGTCGCTGGATTATCGGAGGATTCAACATCAGCGTCTGATCGTCTTACCGTTCTGGCTCACAATGATACCACGAGTTGTGGCTGTGGCAGGCGTACCGTTCAGCGTATAAGACGGAGATCCTTCTGTCGGCTGACGGGTGGCCTCCATAGCACGGATAGTGGCGGGTGCAGACTTGGCCTTGAATTCCTCGCGGGCTTTCTTCATCTGCTCCAAGAAACGCTCACTGGTATGCAAACGGGCATAAGCTGCTGAAGCCGCAAGACGGGCTGCATCGGTATCGCTCTGCCAATGGGCACCCACCACAATACGATTCTCACCATAGCGGTAGCCACGTTTCAGAATCTCATTTGCACGGTCGGGATTGATCTCCATCATCAGCAATGCCGAACTCCAACCCAACAATGTATGACCTGAAGGAAATGATTTATGAGGATTGAGTTCTTCCTCAAATTCGGGTACCAGCGTATGCTCGTTGAAACGAATAAAGGGACGTGTACGGCCGTAACGCTGCTTAGGCAACGTGCAGATGCTGTCGCAAGTAGCTGTTCCTTCCTGCAGTACCTTGTATATCTCTGGTGTTTCGTCCTTCGTAATCTTCATACCGAATGCTTCCTCAAACTCTGTGAGAATAGTTTCCAATCCATAGACAGCATCTCTCGTGGCCTCAGCGGCACGCTCAGGATCCTTTCGCATCTCCTTACCCCAGAAGTATCGGTTGACATCGTTGGAAAAAGCTACCGATGTACTGTCAGGCGGACCTGGCATAAAGATCATCATGTCTGGCATTTCCGTCGTTGTAAAATACGCATTAACTTTCTCTTCATCTTGAGCCAGCATCGTTGCAGCCATGCAAAGACCCGTCACCGTCAAAAATATCTTTTTCATTTCAGAATTATTGCTGTCCGATAAAAATCGGAATTGATTAATATTCGTTTGAGAATGCCTAAAAACAGGCGATTCGCTTCACTTTTTTAAAAAGTAAGCCCCCTATGGTGAAAATCGGAGTTCCAATTGCACCG
>JAEENF010000057.1 GCA_016283605.1 Prevotella sp. | reverse complement strand
AGATATAGTCCATACCCTCCACACCGTTGATACTCTCTTCCAACGGCACAATCACGGAGTTCTTCACCGTCTCCGCATCGGCACCAGGATAACTGGTGAACACCGCAACGGTTGGCGGTGCAATATCTGGATACTGCTCAATAGGCAGCGAAACCAGTCCGATAAAACCCAGCAAGACGATGAGGATAGAGATCACCGTCGACAGCACCGGGCGTTTGATAAAATTCGTAAAAGTCATATCTTTATATATTTTGACTGTAGTTTCTTTTTGACTATAGACTGTAGATTCTTTTTCGACTGTAGACTATAGATTTTATTTTGACTGTAGACTGTAGACTATTTTTCGAATATTCATCTATAATCTATAGTCTTTTTTCTATAATCTATAGTCTAAAATCTTCATCTATAATCTACTCTACTTCTTCATTGCCCCGACGATGTCGCCAGCCGTCATGGCCTTGGCCTGCTCATCGATCTTCTGCTGGTACTTCTCCGGCGTGATGGGCACGATCTCCATACCGTCGTTCAACTTGGTGATACCGTTGGTCACATACTTGTCACCCACCTTCAGACCGTCGGTCACGATATAGCTGTTGCCGTCGTTCTGCGGATCAACCTGAATCTCGGTATATTTCACCTTGTTATCCTTACCCAGGACATACACGAACTTCTTATTCTGTACCTCAGAGACACATGCCTGCGAAATCACGATGGCGTCGCTGTTGCTCTTCGGGATGATGATCGAGCCAGAGCCACCGCTCTTCAGGATCTTCTCAGGATTGGGGAAGAGGGCGATCACCTGGATTGAACCCGTGGCAGGGTCGATCACACCACTCATCTTCGTCACCTTACCCTCGTGGGCGTAGATGGTTCCGTCGGCCAGCTGCAACTGCACGTTAGGCATAGCCCCCATGGCAGCCTTCTGACCACCCTCGACCTGGCTCATGGCCAGCGCGTCCTTCTCGGTCAGCGAGAAATAGACCTCCATCGACGAGTTATTCGACACTGTCGTCAGCACCGAGGCGGTATTCACCAGTGCACCCTTCTTGAAAGGCAGTGTACCTACCACACCGGCAGCGGGACTCTTCACATAGCAGAAGCTCAACATCTCCTTGGCCGAAGCCAGACCGGCCTGAGCCAGAGAAAGCGAAGCCTTCGCACTCTCGTAGCTGTTGGCAGCCGACTGGAGCTCGAAGTCACCGATGACCTTGTTCTCAAACAGTTTCTTGGCATTCTCATACGACAACTGGGCTGTGTTACAGGCGGCCTGGGCCGTATTCACCGAGGCCTGCGACTGACGCACCTGAGCCTGATAGGTCGCATTGTCGAGCACGAAAAGCACCTGTCCGGCACCCACCGTCTGACCTTCCTTCACATTGATCTGAGTAATGAATCCCTGTACCTTCGGACAGATCTGTACGTCCTGCACACCTTTGATCGTAGCAGGATACGTGGTCTGCATCTGGGTACTCGACGTACCGACAGTCACCACTGGATACTCGTTGTCGCCGAATGTCGGACGACCACCGCCACCACCGCACGATGCCATCAGCACCGCACCAGCAGCAAACATTAAAATCTTCTTTTTCATATAAAACCTATTGTTGTAATTTACTTTTCGAACGGTTATCAAGGTGCAAAGTTACGAAAATATATCTAAAAGATATATCTCCCTTTTGCTATTTAATGCTATTTTAACAAAGTTTTGAAATTACAAAAAAAGCCGGAAGCAACAAGACTTCCGGCTAATTTTTTACTTCGGCTGCAGGTCGGCATACTCGCGGATGACGTCCAGGATGCAGGGACAATCCTTATCGGGGTTGAGGTCGTGATGTCCCACGATCATGGCGCGGGGGTAAGACCGGCGTAACTGCTGCAACAGCCATCTGAGCGCCTTCTTCTGCGCCTCGGTGCGCGTGTCGGCGGGTTGACCGCGGATGTCCAGCCCACCCTCGTAGCAGACGCCTATCGAATGGGCGTTGTGGTTCAGGCAGTGGGCACCGACCATCCATTCCGGACGGCCTGATTCGATCTCTCCGTCACGACGGACCACGTAGTGATAACCTATGCCGAGTTTCCAGTGGTTATCCTTCCTGTGCCAAGTGTCTATCTGAGCGGCCGAACTCGTCTGGTCGGGCCTCACCGCTGAACAATGAACAATAATCAAAGTGATGGTTCTCATAACGCTTCAACGTTTTATCCCATCGCGCAACTGACGGTTCCCAGTGCAGTCACAAATGCCGTGAGCGCGGCTACTATCATCTTCACCGCAATCTCCACAAACCGATTCTTCATAAATTTCTCCATAGCAGAGTAATCATAATTATTAATTCTTAATCCTTAATTCTTAATTAGAATCTAATTCTGATCGCCTTCCTCAGCATCGCTTCCGGAGTTGATCACCAGCGTCGAGGCCTGTGCCGGCATCTGGAACGTACCCACATACTCACCGTCGTTCTCAGTCAGCGAGACATTCGAACCGTTCAGAGTCGCGGTCGGGATCTGACCCTCGGCAGGTGTCACTGCGATATACACATTCGCACCGCTCTCGAGTGAATCCCCGCTGTTGATGGTCTCCTCACTGTCGTTCTTCACGGTCGAGGTACCACTACCAGACTTGGTGATTGTCAGTGCGAAGCTGGTCGCCTGATTCTGGTCACTGCTCTGCGAGCCGCTATTACCGCCCTGGCTGCCACCATTGCCACCCTGCGAGCCTCCGTTTCCGGTGTCTGAGCCTGTCGAAGACCCGCCACCGTTCTCCGTAGATCCGCTGTTACCTGACTTCAGACGTGCCACAGCCGTAGCGATCGGGAGCAGTGTGGTAACACTCTTCTGCTTACCGTCGACTGTCACCTTCTCCGTGTCGATGATGTTACGCAACTCCAGCGAGCACTGGTCCTTGAAGGCCGGACCGGCCAGGTTGTCGAGCTTCGTCTGGTTCGGGATGAAGCGGATGTGGATGGCCTTCACGATCTCGTTGGGGTTCAGACCCTCCATGGCGGCGATGCTGTCCACAGAGTCCTTCGCCTCACAGGTCGGACGGAAGATGCCCAGGTCGCCCAACTGTACGGGGATGCCCTGTGCCACCAGCTCGGGCAGACACTCGGTGACCATCGACAGGATGTTCTCGATGTCGCCCCGGCTGTACTTCGAGCCATGGTCGATCATGTGCTGTGCGAAGCCGCGGATGGTCAGCGTCTTCTGCAGGTCCACCTCGGGATAATACTTGCCGTAACCGGCGTTCTTACTGTTCTTGTTCTGTCTGAGGTTGATACCCATGACAGGATTGTTTACTAATGCCATACTTTTAAAGAATTGATAATTGATAATTGAAAATTGATAATTAAGTCGGGCCTTGCGGCCTTTGCGCGCGCTGTGTCGAGGTACGTGGGTCGCGGGCTTCGAGGTACGTGGGTCGCGGCCGTCGAGCTAC
Source organism: Prevotella sp. (assembly GCA_016283605.1). Lineage (GTDB taxonomy): Bacteria > Bacteroidota > Bacteroidia > Bacteroidales > Bacteroidaceae > Prevotella. The sequence goes on along the minus strand of JAEENF010000057.1, from coordinate 2,789 downwards.
GTGCCTCGTCGCCATCGAGCCTCCGCCTCCCCGATCACAATACAAAGGTACGACATTCCTGAGGGCCGTTTTCGGTTTAGGTCAGACCAGGCACAAAAAAGCCTGCCAGGCTTAATATGGCAGGCTATTCAACATCGATGCAGAACTTCTCTGCAATGAACTTCACGATTCTCGGCGGCAGCACCCTGTCTTTCGGCTTCAGTCCCATCGCCTCGAACTCTTTCCTGTACGGTCGGCACCAGCTCATCAGCACCTTCACGCTCACTCCGGCCGCATCGGCCAGCTGTTGTTTCGACATTGCCTTCATCTCTTCTATCTGTTATTATATTCTTCTATCTATAATCTAAAGTCTAAAACCTATAGTCTATAGTCAAAAAAACAGATACTACAGATAAAATCCTATAGTCCTCGCGTACCGCGCCCGCGCCTGCGCGGTACGCGAAGAGTCCTAGAAAACATCTGTATCATCTGTCATCTGTGTCTTATTGTTTTTCGCCTCCATGGCCAGCGAGCGGGCACGCATACGGCGCTCCTCGTCGGTGCGGCGCACCACATAAAAGCCCCGGGAACCGTCGACAGTGTCCGAATCAAAGCCCAGCCTCCTGAAAGCCCGCCCCAGTCCGACGGTGGTCACACGCGTCCCCAGACCGCTCACGATCTGCTGGGCGATGGCCGTCGGCATGAACTCACCGGCATTGGCACCCGTCGGCTTGGCGAAGTAATAGTTCACCAGGTCCAGCTCGTCCTTCGGCGTCTCGAACTGGCTGTTGTGCTGCGCCAGCTGTCGGATCTCCTGGGGCGAGAACCAATAGTGGAAGCCCTCCTGATAGAGCGCGTAGGCCTGGGCATAGATACCTTCGTAGTTGAAGGGGTTCTCGCGTGGAGACATGATACTCTCCACCTCGAAGGGCAGCCACCGGCGCGTACCCGTCGTGTCGGAGAGGAACTGCACGTTGTTGCCCGTGCCACAGAACGAGGCGATATGCTTGCGGTGGTCAGCGAACGAGGCATAGGGGGCCCGTTCGTCGACCGACGGCATCGTCACGGCCGACTTCAGCTGGTTCAGTTCCTTCGACGTCATCGTGTCCAGTTCTTCATAGCACACCAGCCCGTACTGTGCCAGTGCCAGCAGGTCGTCCTTCGTCATCCGCGACGCGTTGGTCTTCGTGTAGAAATAGCTCCGCAGTTCCGGCGGCAGGACATAATTGAACCAGGTCGTCTTGTAGATGCCCTGCTCGCCGACGAAGATCAGGATGACGTGGTTCACCTCGCACTCGTCGACCCATCCGGCGACCATCGCCACGAGCCATTTCCTGAGGTACTCGGCGAAGCGCAGCTGTTCCTCTACGCCGCCCTTCACGTTCACCGAGACTGACATCTCCAGGATGTAGTCGTTCTTGCGGTCCCACGGCGGCAGGTGCTCCAGATAGTAGCGGAAGGGGTGGTAGTCCTGGAAGCTGTCGGAATTGATAACCTTCTTCATGTGGTCGAAGACCACGGGTTTCTCCTTCATCATCCGTCTCCACAGTGTGTTCAGCTTCCAGTCGCTCATGGGCTGCCACTGGTCAGTGGCAGGAGCAAAATCTTTCCACTCTCCTCTTTCCTCCTTCCACTCGGAGGGGTCCCGGTATTCCGTCCGCAGGGTGACGACGTTCCGCCTCAGGTGGATATGGTCTTTCAGGAAGTCCTCAATCTCATCTGGCGAGGCGTATTTCTCCTGCCACGGCTGCTTGTGCTCCTTCGCCTCACCCTCTGCAGTCTTCCTGCGTTTTTTCTTGTTGTCTTTGTGGTCTTTGTTGTCCATATTGTTGTTGATGATCTAAACCTGCGGCAAAGATACTAAAAAGCAGAAACATTTACCTGCTACATGGCTGCTACATGAAGCGGCTACATTCTATCTTTTGTCCTTTCTTTTTTGTGAATTGACAGAAAAACAGCAAAAAGTTTTGTTATATGAGATAATCGTTGTATATTTGCAACCGAAATGCAGGAATAATCAGTTTGTGATTAGTTACGCATGTAGGCTGCATATATTGTTAGACTATGGCAGAAGTTAATAATTTGCAAGACTGGGTTACCAGTGAGATGGTGAGAGGACGGTACATCTTCACAAAAGAAGATGTCTTAGGTCTGCATCTACCGATTTCAGATCAAGCCCTGCAGAATAGCGTGACCTCTTTGATTTGCATAAAGGACTTTCGGCTCGTGAGTGTAACGTTGAAAAGATAGAACCTCTCTTAAGACCTGAAGTGACCTTTAACCCACATGAGGCTTATCAATTTCTATATGATAAAATAATAGAAAAAATGATTGTACCCACTACATAATCGGTATTATGTGGCAGGTACAAAATAAACTTCTCAGCGGAATAGTTTCTTGATTTCGTCTTGAAATGACAACGATTGCTGAAGGTTTAGGGCTTTGTAATAATCACGGTACATGTTCCTTCGGTTCCATAACGTTTCGAACACCTTCCATTTCTCCTTGATGCCCAGCCGCTCCGCCATCGCATCGGCCAGGAGTGCCGCCTGCGTCCGCGAGAGTAGGGGCTGGTAGTGCTCATCCACGTAGCCCGCCCGCTGCGCCTTCTGCCACAGCGCCATCGCCTTGTCAGTGGCGAGAACATCAGGCAGGTTACTCGGCCCTTTCTTCCTCCCTATACAGAGCTCACTGAAAAAGTCCACAATGTTAAATGGATTAACAATTGGGCCCTATTTGCAGGGTTGCTGAGAAAATTCAAATTATTATACATTATTAACGCAAAATATTTGTGCATCTCGCTGATTTTT
>JAEENF010000056.1 GCA_016283605.1 Prevotella sp. | reverse complement strand
AGAAAATGAGGCTTTACCCATACTGTAGCCATACTCTAGCCTGCTTCTAGCCATACTCTAAGCATACTCTAGGCATACTCAAACAGTATGAGTAGAGTATGGATATAGCCTGCCATCTCCGACGCAACACCCCGTCAAATCCATGCTTTAACACAGACTTTATACGCACGAAAGTTCGGTTTTGTGTCAATTTGATACACTTTTTCTAACTTTCAGCCGTAACATTTCGCTTTTTCGCCTACTATAAGGTAGAACGTCGAACACTAAACAATACAATTATGACTAAGAAGGAAAAGGATGGTGGCTGGCGCCTGACGCCAAAATCGTGCTTATCAATAGCACTTAATGAGACGAGTATCTCAGACGTTGATCTGTTCGTTGAAGATGACAGACATCGCAAGTTCGAATCAGCATATATCATATTGGAGCAGCGCATGAACAATGCTGGGTACATCACCGACAAGGAAGGCAAGACAAAATATACCAAGGATTCTGAAAAGCCCGAGGTCATTTTCTCACGAACGTTGAAGGGCTTCTACCCTCATGCCACCAATGAGCAAGTCGATGCAGCCTGGGAACTATTTCTGTATCACATGGAAAAGCAGGGAAATGCAACGAAAATGAAAAGAGAGGGCGAATTAGCACCTAAGGAAGACTAAAGGAACACTAAAGGAGGAGTCTTCTTACCCCACCGAAAGAGTTGGCTCGGCATCTCGAAAGTCTCTCTTACCTCTCTCGAAGGTCTCGGCTTGCTCTCGGCCACCTCTATCCTCGGCCTACGCTACGCCTTTACTATGGTTCTGTATCTCTGTCGGGGATGGTTGGGAGCATCTGGATGCTCTTTTTCCAGTTTCTCAGCCAATCTCGGCAAGATTTTATTCCTTATGTAGTTCTTGTCTCTGTTTGTGAATTGCGCTATTTCGTCCATCGATCGCCACGTGGAACAGTATTCCAAAATGTAGATGGTCATTTCTTCGGACGAGATTTTCTTCTTCGGGCTTGCAACTTTTTCTTCGGAGGTTGCAACCTTTGGTTCCAAACTTGCAACCTTTTCATCCAAGGTTGCAACCTTTGAACTGGAGGTCGCATCTTTTGCATCAGTACTTGTATCCTTTTCTTCGTCTGGGGACAAGACTTGTGACAAAGCTGGGGACAAGCTGGGGACATCACCGCCAACTTTACCGCCAGTTTTACCGCCATTCTCTTTGGTATAACTCTGTGACACTTTCACATCAACCTTGAATGCCGTGATAAGAATGAGGTTGAACTCTGCGGGTTGGTTGCCATTTTCCTTCAGGTCAGTCTGGACTTGTCCTACACCTCGATTGAACATATTTGCCAAAGAAAGAGATAATAGAGCTCTTTTACAGGTATTCCTGAATAAGAAAGTGCCGATGTAAAGATACATCATTTTTATCAAATTCGCAAATTATTTATAGCAAATTTCCAAAATATACTGACATCCGACATAGACCTTAAAGTAAATGCTTTACTTTCAATATGATACAAATTAATATCTGTTTCATATACTGACATAAAACCGACATAATACTGACATAATACTGACATAAAACTGACACAAATCACTCATTTTACCCTCATATTGTTGCCAATAGCATCTTTTAAGGGAGCTGACTGATTCGATACTTGGCTCTTGCACAATTTCAGGTTAATACTTGCTGTTGAATTCTCTAGAGAATTCAGCCAATAACCCTAGGTTCCGCAATCGAAAGGGTTAACCTAAGCGTTCAATTCTCTAGAGAATTCACCAACTAACCTTATTCTAATGATTGCTGACCCTCATCTTCTAATTCAGTCCCCTTAGGGCTGACATTATATAAGCCACTTGATACCAAAAGACCACTATAATGACGGATTTATGTCAGTATTATGTCGGTATTATGTCAGTATTATGTCGGTTTTATGTCAGTAAGCAAAATTGCAACTCTTTGAATATCTGACAAATACCTTCATTTTATGTCGGATGTCAGTAAAATCTATTATTTGTTCATTATTTTATCATTTGGCACATTCGTAGTGTCCGCCTCCACTTCATCCCTGAAAGCTACAAAGACAGTCCAAAACTCTACAAGGACATCACCTTCGAGAAGGACAAAACATACTAATTTGTGCTAGGAGCGGCCAATTGTGGTCTTCAAGATTTTTTGATCTTACAGAATATTCAGGAAGAGGGTGACTATTCCTGTGTTGATCAGGTCGGCAAACATGGCACCAATACTTACCATACTCATTTGCAAATATACGAAGCTTAGGATTATTTATTTTTGTAGGCGTTCATGACCTGAAAGCCATAGTCGAGAAGGAGTGTCGATTCCTTAAAGCGCGAGGACATGCTGCGGCTGTTGAGGAGCACCAGATAGAGCGTAACCCCATCGCGAGTGGCAGCGGAGGCCAGGCAATTGCCTGCCTGACGGGTGAAACCCGTCTTGATGCCGATGCAGCCCTCGTAGGTCATCAGCAGAGCATTAGTGTTGCGACAAGGCATATGACGACCGTCTGTCAAAGGGATATCCTTCTCCACAGTCCCCACGATTTGGGCAAAGGCACTGTCGGCCATGCAATATCGTGCCAACTTGACCAAGTCACAGGCCGAACTGTAGTTTTGGAGGTTAGGCATACCATTGGGATTGGCGAAGTGGGTATTGGTCATGCCGAGATAATCCGCCTTCGCATTCATCATCTCACAGAATCTCAAGGTATCTCCGCCAATATGCTTGGCCAGAGCGTAGGCCGCATCGTTATCACTCAACAGCATCATCTCGTCAATCAGATAGCACACTTCGTAAGCGTCGCCCAGCCTCACCCTGGAATCCTTAGTGATAAAGACATCTTCCGTAATCTCCACAGTATCAGTCATATTACCCTTCTCGAGTGCCAGCAGACAAGTCATCATCTTTGTCAGCGATGCTATGAACTTAGGTTCGTTGGCATACTTCTGGCTGATGACGAGTCCTGTGGAATCATCGATAAGCATCCAGGCCTCTGCAGAGATCTCAGCCAGACGGTCGTAACCCTCTATGGAGTCCAGAGGCAGGATCGTCTGCAGACTGGTACTATCTATGTTGGCGATCTTCTGCAACCGCAGCTGCTCAGGCGTCAGCGTGACTTCAGCCTCTTTGTTTCCGCATCCGTTGAAGAGCACAAGAAACAGCGACATCACACACATTAGCCTTACTATCAGTCCTTTATTTTGTTTCATCATTATCGTTTTTTCAAAATCGACTGCAAAGTTAGGCATTTTTCTCGAAAAAATGATTAACTTTGTGGCCGAAAATAGAAACTAGCGACTTATGTGGATGTTGACTTTCTCGCTGTTGCCCTTGTCGGCACTCGTCTATATCGGCTGGCACGTCTGGTGTCTGCTGCCTCTCGGATGGATGTGGAAGGTACTGATTCTGGCGCTGATGACAGGCGCGTTCCTGCTGTTGTTTGCAGGCATCATGCGCTCTACCGACCGTATGCCGATGCCTCTGGCGATTGCGGTCTACGAGATCGGCACGTCGAGCATCATCATCCTACTCTACTTGTTCATGCTCTTTCTGGTGCTCGACCTCGGACGACTGTTTCATCTCCTTCCGCGAACCTTGTTCTATAATAACTGGTGGACGGCAGGCGGCATCGCTATTGGTATGTTCGCCCTGTTTCTATACGGCCATCTGCACTATCTGCACAAACATCGCGAAGAGATACAGTTGACCACAGAGAAGCAGATCGGCAAACCTGTGAAGATTGTGGCGATGAGCGACCTGCACATCGGCTATCACAACCGTCGCAGCGAACTGCACCGCTGGGTGGACATGATCAACGCCGAGCAGCCAGACCTGATTCTCATTGCCGGCGACATCATCGACGGCAGCATGCGACCTGTGATTGAACAGCAGATGCACGAGGAGTTCCTGAGGCTGAAGGCGCCTGTCTACGCCTGTATCGGCAACCACGAATACTATAGCGGCGAGCCTAGAGCGAGACAGTTTTATAAGGATGCCGGCATCCATCTGTTGCAGGATTCCTGCGAGACCATCGGCGATCTCTGCATCATCGGCCGCGACGACCGCAGCAATATCCATCGCGATTCGTTAGGCGTGCTGATGAAGAAGGCCAATCGCTCGAAATACTGCATCCTGCTCGACCACCAGCCTTATCACTTGGAACAGGCTGAGCGACAGCAGGTTGACTTCCAGTTCAGCGGCCACACCCATCACGGACAGGTCTGGCCCATCTCGTGGATTACAGAACACGTCTACGAATGTGCCTTCGGTCCTCATCAGCGAGGCCGCACGCACTATTACGTCAGCAGCGGCCTCGGCATCTGGGGCGGCATGTTCCGCATCGGCACCCGCTCAGAATACATCGTGGCGACGATCTCTTCAAGAGCGCAAAGGGGCCTGCCCCCCTTGCGCCCTTAGAGCGGCTGCATGGATTTGGTGTCCATGAGGTGGCGGTCTGTGATCTTGATGTCGGGAATGACGGGCAGGCACATGAAGGCCATCGTGATGAAAGGCGATTTCATCTTACAGCCGATATCCTTCACCTTTTCCTGTATGCACGATGTGCGGAAAGCAATCTCGTAACCGCTCATCGGTGCCATCAGACCTGCTATGGGTAACGGGATATCGAGCATCCCCTCAGGACTGACCACCACTTGTCCACCGTGCATCTCGACAATACGGTTGATGGCACGCACCAAGAGTACATCGTTAGAACCGATGGCGACGATATTATGACAGTCGTGAGCCACCGACCCGGCAATGGCTCCGTCCTTGAGATCAAATCCGCGCACCAGTCCCACAACAGGTTTTGCACCAGGCACA
>JAEENF010000055.1 GCA_016283605.1 Prevotella sp. | reverse complement strand
GGAAGGTACCATCGAGGGTATCCTGCGCGACTTCGTGAAGTGTACCCGTGAACAGACCCTGATGGGTAACACCGTCAAAGTAGACAACCTGGCCATCTTCAAGGTGAGCTGTATCGGTAACGGCTGCAGCAAGCTGTACGACGCTGACGCCGACAAGACCATCTCCGCCAGCATCGGCACGATGAAGAAGACCGACAAGACGGGTCCGGCCGTTAATTCGCTGAAGCTGCTGGCTCAGGCCACCGGTGAGTACACCCGCGAGGAACTGAACAAGGACGGCAGGCTCGGCTGGACCGACAAGGCCGCTGCCCAGATCGCCGAGGCCAAGAATGCCGCAAACGGCGGCAGTACGCCAAGTGGTGGCGGCTCAAGCTCCGGAACTGGCGGTAACAGTGGCGGCTCAGAGCAGGGCGGTAACAGCGGCTCGCAGAGCGGTGACCAGAACCAGGGGACTAGCTTCGCACTGACCATCACGAAGTCAGGTAGTGGTACCTCGACCGTGAAGAACGACAGCGAAGAGACCATCAACAGTGGTGACAGCCTCGAGAGCGGTGCTAACGTCTACATCGCAGTGACGCCTGCTGAGGGACAGATCCCGACCGCTACGCTGAACGGTTCGAATGTCAGTCTGACTGAGAACGACGGTGAATATGTAGGTACGTTCCAGATGCCCGCACAGGCCTCAAGCCTCGTGATCAACTCGGGTAGCGATGGCGAGGAAGGCGATCAGAATTAGTTATAATGCATAATTAATAATGCATAATGCATAATTAGGATTAGCCTATGAAGAAGAAGGTTATTGAGATTGCGGTGAAGATGATAGTAGCTGCGCTCACGGCGTTCGTCACGGCGATTACGACCACGAGTTGTATGGGCTACGGGCCCTTCTGAAAGTGAAGAGTGAAGAATCGGCTGACGCCGGTGATCCACGCGGATTAACACGGAAAAAGGAGTATCCCAAACGGGGTGCTCCTTTTAGTATTTCTAGTATTTCAGTAACAAATGACGATGAATATTGTCAATTCCCTGATGTTCGTACATGTTATTTTCTGTTTAAAAGTTTCTTTGACACGGAAGAACCAAGTGCTTCATGGGGTGTCCGCCCCATTGATTGTCGTTCAAGTACTCAAACCCCACTTTGGTATAGAGCGCTTCACCGTCGGGATTACCTTTGTCTACCAGCAATCCCACTCTGGGCAGGTGTAACTGGCGGGCTCGCTCCCTGGTAGCAATCAGTAACCTCTGGGCTATCCCCTGCCGGCGATAGGCCGGGAGCACGGCCAGCGAGTCGAGATAGAGCTCGCCAGCCTGTGTCTCATCGTCCATGCCCGTATGATCCCTGCCGATGTACGTCTTGGCGGCCCCGATAAAAGCACGACGCAACTCATGCAGGCGGCTGCCGTCATAACTTACCGATACGCCCACCACCTGCTGGCCGTCCAGAGCCACCAACGTGTTCTTGTAACTGTACTGTGAGTCCTCACGTTCTACGAGGTGGCTCATCATCCGGTAAAAGTCGTCCAGACCGTAGCCCTCACCACAGAAATACCGACAACACTCGTCCGTCATTGCCATCATAATCAGTCGGGCAATCTCCTTGTTCTGTTCCTTTATAGCTTCCTTAATCTCTATCATCTAAAAATCTCTAGGGCTATGGCCCGCTGCCAAAAATCAGCCCGCTACCAAAAATCGTAAAGATTTCACTCATGAAAAATCCCCTCGCGAGGGGATTTTCATTGAAAATATTACAATATTACATTACAATTTGGCTTAAACCAACTGTTTGGCACGTTCGAGTGCCAGGTTGATGTGCGAGCAGATATTCTCCTCGCCGAGCATCGTATCGAAGCCCGCCTTATGGAGTACGGCCTGTACGGTGGGATTGACACCTGAGAGCACCACCTGGATACCCTCGGCCTGAGACATCAGACAGAGATTCGTGAGGTTATGGATACCCGTTGAATCGACAAACGGCACCTTTCGCATACGGATGATACGCACCTTGGGTCGGTGATGGCGCAGGGCACCCATGATCTCCTCGAACTTATTACCCGCTCCGAAGAAATAGGGGCCGTTGATCTCATATACCTCCACACCCTTTGGAATGGTCAGATGCTCGAGATTACCCAGTTGGAAATCACTTTCCTCTTCCTCTGGGTTGATCTCATCGCTAATGACCTTGACATCGGTGGTCTCAGCCATACGGCGCATGAAGAGCAGACAGGCGCAGATCAGTCCGACCTCGATAGCGATGGTCAGGTCGAAGATAACCGTCAACAGGAAAGTCACCCAGAGCACGATGACATCACTCTTCGGATTCTTCAGGATGCTAGTAAAGCTCCTCCAGCCACTCATGTTATAGCTGACGATGACAAGTACTCCTGCCAGACAAGCCATCGGGATATACTGGGCCAGCGGCATGAGGAAGAGGAAGATGAGCAGCAGTACAGCAGCATGGATGATACCAGCCACAGGTGTACGGCCGCCATTATTGATATTCGTCATCGTACGGGCGATGGCACCTGTAGCAGGGATACCGCCAAAGATAGGGCTGGCCAGGTTGGCGATACCCTGAGCGATGAGTTCTGTATTAGAGTTATGACGATCGCCGATGACACCATCAGCCACAGTGGCAGAGAGCAACGACTCGATAGCGCCAAGGATAGCGATCGTAATAGCCGGCGACACCAGTCCCTTGATGACATCCCATGTTAACGAAGGCACCTGAGCGCCAGGCAACTGGTTGGAGATGGAGAAACGGTCACCGATGGTCTCGATGGTCATCACGCCGGCATACTGCTTCAGCAGAAGTGCGGCAATCGTCATGAGGATGATGGCAATCAGCGAACCAGGGAGTTTGCCAATGGCGCTGTGACGCGTCAGTTTCGGCCAAAGCGCAATCACCGCCACTGAGGCGATGCCTACACCTGCACTCCACCAGTCGATGGTGGGGAAGGCACCGATATACGCAATCCATTTCTCAATAAAATCTGAGGGTACAGTGGCCATCGACAAGCCCAACAGGTCTTTGATCTGCGTGGTGAAGATGGTCAGGGCGATACCGCTGGTGAATCCCACGACGATGGGATAAGGAATATACTTGATGATCGTACCCAAATGAAGGACGCCGAACATGATGAGGAAAACACCCGCCAACAAGGTGGCGATGGTCAGTCCCTCGAAACCATACTGTTGGATGATCCCGTATATAATAATAATGAACGCGCCCGTAGGACCTCCAATCTGAACTTTCGACCCACCGAACAGCGAGACGATAAGACCAGCTACGATGGCCGTGATGATACCCTTCTCAGGGGTCACGCCAGAAGCAATACCAAATGCAATGGCTAAAGGGAGGGCAACGATACCCACGATGATACCAGCCAGCAAATCTGTCGTAAACTGCTTTCGATTATAAGTCTTCATGGTCGAAAACAGCTTAGGCTTAAACTCTAATGTCGTCATATTACGTTAATTATCTTGAAAACGGGTGCAAAATTAAGAAAAAAGTTAAAAACTTCAAAAAAAATTAACAACATATTCAAAAATCACCTAAATTTGTTGCCGAAAATCAAGAGAAGGCAATTAAAACCATTATTAATTAATAAATTAATTTGTTATGAAAAAGATTATGTTTGCTGTGATGGCCATGTGTACCATCGGTTTCACATCGTGTGGTAACAAGGCTCAGGCTCCTGCCGACAACGCAGAAGCTGTAGAGGAAGTGACTTACAATGCTGAGGACGAAGCTGCTGCCAGCATCAGCGCCCTTACCGAGCAGATTGAGGCTCAGGATGCCAACAAGCTGCAGGAAGTTCTCGCTGCCGTTCAGGAGAAGATCAAGGACATCATCGGCTCAAATCCCGAGGTGGCCAAGGAATATGTGACTAAGATTCAGGACTTCCTGAAGGAGAATGCCGAGAAGATCAAGGCTTTCGCTGGTGAGAACGCTGCTGTTCAGGCCGCTCTGACAGCCATCACCGCAGCTCCGGCAGAGACTGTTGTCGACGGACTGATGCAGGCCATCGGTGGTGCCCAGGAAGCTGCCGAGGGTGCTGTCGAGGGTGCTAAGGACGCCGTAGAGGGTGCCGTTGACGAGGCCAAGCAGGCTGCTGAGGACAAGGCTAACGAAGTGAAGGACGCTGCCAAGGAGAAGGCCAACGAGGCCGTTGACGCTGCAGCCGACAAGGCTAAGAAAGCTCTGGGCATCTAATCAAACTTACTGAATTCGTATGAAGAAGACTCTATTGTTTCTAACGAGTCTCCTGACGTTTGCCACCATACAGGCGGCTAATCCGACAGTGACCGTCGTCTTTAACGGGACGACGGCCACCGTTACTATACCCGCCGATCTCGCCAGCTCCGTCACCTGTTCCAGCGAGAAGTCCTCACACGTGAAGCTGATACAGGCAGAAACGGTCAGCAGCGAGATTGACTATGTACTCTCCGGCAGCAGTGATGACGGCGAGTTCTATATGGAAGGTAGCTACAAGGTTACTGTCAAACTAAACGGACTGACACTAACGAATCCTAACGGTCCTGCCATCAACATTCAGAACGGCAAACGCATCAAGCTGAACCTTCCTGACGGCACGACCAACACACTCACAGACGGTGCCAATGACACCGCTAACGGATGTTTCCACTGTAAAGGACATACTGAAGTGACTGGTAAAGGCACACTTAACATTGTAGGTAATTCCAAGCACGGTTTCTACAGCAAGGAATATATCACCTTCAAGAACGCCACGTTGAACATCACCGCTGCCCCAAAAGACGGTATCCACTGTAAGGAGTACTTCCTTCTTGAGAAGGGCACCATCAACATCAGCGGTGCGAAAGACGACGGCATTCAGGTAGAACTTGACGGTACGACCTCTACGGGCATCACGACCGACCACGAAGATGAAGATACTGGTAACTTCTATATGGAAGCAGGCACACTGACCATCACCGGTTACGAGGAGGGTAAGGCCATCAAGGCCGACGGCACCATCACCTTCAAGAGTGGCACCCAGAACTTTAATACAGCCGACATCCAGGAGAATGCTGCCAGCGGTATCAGTGGCATCCAGGCTGACTCTTCTGACTCAGAGGTCATTTACGATCTCCGCAGCCGTCAGATGCAGAATGGCACTACCCTGCCGAAGGGAATCTATCTGATCCGTAACGGCAAGACGACCAAGAAGGTCATCGTCAGATAATCTCATAAAAGAACGAACACAATGAAACAACTTATATTGATCATGCTGACAGCCTTTCTCTTCGGCTGTACAGGCAACAAGTCCAACTCCGCCCAGGCCGTTGAGTCACAGAATCCGGCTCAGGCTGATTGCTGCTCAACGACGCCACAAGGTCCTGAGGCACCAGATTTCACCCTCAACGACATCAACGGTAAGCCGCTCACGCTGAGCAGTCTCCGCGGCAAGTACGTCGTGCTCGACTTCTGGGGTTCCTGGTGCATCTGGTGTATCAAGGGTATGCCGAAGATGAAGGAGTATTATGCCAAATATGCCGGAAAGATGGAGATTCTCGGTATCGACTGCAACGATAGCGAAGAGAAATGGAAAGCAGCCGTTGCCGAGCACAAGTTGCCCTGGCTGCACGTCTACAACAGCGACGAGTCACACCTCTTGGAGAAGTATGGCATAGAGGGCTTCCCCACGAAGGTGATCATCGATCCTGAAGGTCATATTGCCAACGTTGTCGTCGGCGAAGACCCTGCTTTCTATACCTATCTCGACAAACTGTTTCAGTAAGTTCTAGCGGATGAGTTGTAGCATCTTCATGAGATACTTCTCATCCGTCCAGCTGAAACCCTTTATCGACATGACTGATTCCATGAACTGCCGCTTGTCCTTGTTCAGAAAACGCTTCAAGTGGCG
>JAEENF010000006.1 GCA_016283605.1 Prevotella sp. | reverse complement strand
CCGACCTCCGCGCTTGGGCTGATCAGCTCCAGGCTTGGAAAGACCAGATGGGCAAGAACGAGTATTATCAGTATGCCCAGACGCAGGACTCCATCAACTATATGGTGAATGTGTTCCACGACGGTATCGCCGAGGTGGCCAAGGAAGTCCTTGACTGGTGCATGGAACATCCGTATATTGCAGCTCCGGACCCGGTGGCCGAAGTTGTGGACATCGAACCGGCTCTCGAGAAGATTGACAATATGACGATCGCGGATATGCCGGCCGACACTCTTGAATTCGACACCCTGCCGCTGGCTCATGGTAATGCTTTCGCTATTGACCGCTTCTCGGATTATTCTTACAACAAGTTGCGTCACATGCTGTCCACGTATCCGAGTGAGTATTGGTGGAATTTCTTCTACAGAGATGATGACGAGCTCGTTCTCGACAATGTCACGCGCAATGCGAAAGACTTCATCCTTGGCGACCCTGAATTTGTGACCACCGATAAGGTTCTTGAATTTACGGATGCCGACGGTTACGTTTGGGAAGGCCGTTACGGTCTGGAAGGTGTTTACACCACCCTTGCCCGTGAGAAGGTCATGCTCGAGAAAGACGAGACCTTCAAGGAGAATGCCGAGAAGAACTACAACTACGCCAAGAAGCGCTACGAAGACGACCGTGCTCTTCTGACGGCTGGTCTGGATGCCTATGTCTCCGCCAAGATGGACGCTTACGAGAAAGCCCAGAAGGACCTCAACGACCTCAAGGCTGAGGAAGCCGCGAAGGGCAACACGATGGTTCAGGCCGTCCTGAATTTCCAGGAGCAGCTCAACATCGTTGCCGGTCACACCCAGATGACCCTCAATGACTCCACGAAGATCTTCGAGGCCATCCAGAACTTCGCCGCCGCCCGTGAGGAATACCTCGGCCCGAACGTGAAGGCCAAAGACGGCAAGACGGCCGCTGAGATCCGTGCCGCTGTTGAGAATTTCCACTATGCCGCTGCTTCGAGCCCGGTGACCGCCGCTGACATCAACTGGGCCGACATGACCTGGAACGACCTGCGTACGAACCAGGATCGCGGTACTTACGGTAACGCCAGCATCTATGCTTTCAATGCCAGCAATGGTATGCAGTATGTTGGCCAGAGTGGTGAGACGTATGCCACGAACGCTGTTTTCGCCGTGCTCGTCGACCAGCTGATTAACAAGGACATCGCCAACAAGTTCGACAATGAACCTGTCATCCAGTGGGCCAACCCGATCGGAACCGGTCTGCAGGGCATCAACGCTCAGAGCTTCCAGGCTCTCTATGGCCAGTTCAAGATGGTTGAAGACGGTGTCGACGCCGACGGCAACAAGAAGTATAAATTCCAGACCCTTGATGGCGAAGACGTCAAGAGCCCTGAGATCATCGCTGCCGAAGAAGCTGTCACCAAGGCTGAGAAGGCTGTCAAGGATGTGTTCAAGGCTTACATCGACATCTACAACCGCTTCTGGGCTGTTAATGTCAACAACGATGTGACGACCTATAGTAAGTGGGCTGCGTATAAGAGCAAGGTTACGGCTGACCCGCAGAAACCTGCCGATATCAAGACGGCTCGCAAGGCTCTCATCGACGAGGTTATGGCCGCTATGCCGCTTGATGTCACTTGCTACACGACCAATACCTTCATTGATCCGGTCACCGCTGTTATCTTCAATGGCGTCGACATGCAGGCCATTGATAGGATTATCAAGGGTGAAGACTTGAACGTTATCTTGACTGCCGTTGATCCTTCCGTCACCAACCGTGAAGGTGTTATCGAGTGGAGTTCTTCTCCGATTCCTTATACGAGTGCCCAGATCCTCTATGGTACGTACTACTCCAACCTGAACAAGGGTGCGGGCCGTTACGAGTGGGTCGGCTGGCCGAACAGCTATTCGACGAGAGCTACCGAGTTTACGCAGTATCTGTTCGCATGGCAGCAATATATCGCATCCCAGGTTGATATGGCCAAGGATCTCGAACTGCTCCGCGCTTGGATTACGAACATCGAAGAGACGATCGCTGCTGACGAAGCTGCCGCTGAGGAAGAACTTGAAGCCTTCAAGGAGGAACTCAAGGAGAAGATCATCACCAAACACGACGAGGCTGTTGCCAAACACGACGCTGCCGTCGAGGCTTACAACGCCCAGATGGAGGCCCGCAACCAGACGCTTGCCGATTGGGCTGAGTTCTTCGGTGTGTACGACAACCCGCTCACCGGTGAGCAGGATACCCTCGCCTACTACTGGATCCAGGATCGCGACTGCGCCCACTGGGATGTCGAGCACTGGCGTACCTCGTTCTCTTGCGTGAACTACCACAACAAGTACATCGACCAGGAAGCCGGTGTCTGGAACGGCCCTCAGCCGGGTATGATGCGCAACCTGATTGGCGGTACCTTCCAGGAAATCCTCGATACCAACCTCCCGGGCTATCCGGAGAAGGTCGCTCAGTGGAACCACTTCCACCGTCAGTATGTTGATGTCCAGTATCACCTGCAGACGCTCTACGACACGATGAATGACGCTTATATGGCTGCTGCCAAGGTCGTTGATCCGAATACGACTGAGACTGACCTCATCAAGTACGTCGAGGACTACAAGCTTAAGATTGAAAACGCCATCGCCGATCTGTATGACGAAATCAACGAGCACACCGCTTTGATTGAGATTCTGAATTACGCGAAGGCGCAGGTTGAAGCCGGCTACGATCCCATCGCCGTATGGCAGAAGACTTGCGAGAACAATCTCGAACTCCAGAAACAGATCCTTGATGATCTCAAGACGAAGCTCGACCTCCGCAAGGCTGACTACGACGCCGTGATGGAATACATCAACGCCAAGAGCGAAGAATAACAACAACCTTTGATTAATCTCAATACATAAACGTCTAACAAACGAATATATGTTGAAAAGATTAAGCATACTTATCATGACTATCCTCCTGGTTGTGCCTGCAATGGCACAACCACAGGAGAGTTGTGAGTGTGTGTTTGGACCGAAAGCGGGACAGTTCCAGTTCCAGGTGAACGTGGGAACGGGCCAGTTCTTCAACGATTTCACGGGCTTGTACTATCTCCTCCCCGACGAGGACGGTACAGCTACCGGCATCGGTGCCGACCTGAATACGCTGGAGACGAACTATGGCCTGGGCAACGCGTACATCAGCGGTGATCTGTCCAAGCAGCTGGTCAACAACGGGAGCCTGAACTTCATGACGCGCAACTACAGCATCGGCATGAAGGTCTTCGTGACCGACCACCTGAACATCAACCTGTCGGGATCCTATATCCTGAACATGCAGCCGAGCAAAAACTTCCGCGAAGGTGAAACCTATAACATCCGCGACCTGACCAACCTGACCCACTATGACGTGAGTCAGAGTCTGGCCAACGTGGAGCCGGGTGACATTTATGCGCAGAAGGCTATTCTCGGTGCTGTTACCAACAGGCTGATGCTGCAGCTTGGCACGGAGTGGTACTTCAATACGAAGAACCAGCGGATTTTCCCGTACCTCGGCGTATTCGGACAGTTCAAGATGGCTCGCATCGAGAGTTTCTATCCCTACACGGGACAGTACATGCCGAGCGACATCGATATGCCCGATATGGAATACGAGGAGGTTGACTTTTATCGTGCCGACCGTGGCGGTCAAGCCCTCGGTTTCGGTGGCGGTATCAA
>JAEENF010000054.1 GCA_016283605.1 Prevotella sp. | reverse complement strand
GAGAAGTCGCCTGTTTCCTTGATATAGGCCACAGTACCGAAGATGAGCCAGCAGGGATCATCGTTGAAACCACCACCGATATCATTGTTACCACGCTTGGTGAGCGGCTGGTACTGGTGATAGCAACCACCATCGGGGAACTGTGTCGAGGCGATATCGATGATACGTTGACGAGCGCGAGGGGGTATCTGATGAACGAAACCTACGAGATCCTGGTTAGAATCGCGGAATCCCATACCACGACCTACACCACTCTCGAAGAACGAAGCCGAACGCGAGAAGTTGAAGGTGACCATACACTGATACTGGTTCCAGATGTTCACCATGCGGTCGAGCTTATCATTTCCCGTGCGTACCTTATATATATTAAGCAGGGCATCCCAGTACTCGCAGAGCTCAGCAAAGGCCTTATCGACCTTCTCGGTAGTGTCGAGCTCAGCGATGAGTGCGTGAGCCTTGTCCTTGTTGATCACCTGAGGAGCCTCGAATTTTTCGTCTTGCTCATTCTCGATGTATCCCAGCAGGAATACGAAGTCCTTGCTCTCGCCTGGCTGCAGCGTGACCTCAATATAGTGTGAGGCGATGGGGCTCCAACCGTGGGCATGACTGTTGCGGGGCTTTCCCTCCATCACAGCCTGCGGATCAGCAAACTCGTTGTAGAGACCTACAAAGGTCTCGCGGTCGGTATCGAAGCCCTGGATAGGGGCATTGACATGATAGAACGCATAGTGGTTACGACGCTCGCGGTATTCGGTCTTATGATAAATCGTAGAACCCTCAATCTCTACTTCACCCGTAGAGAAGTTACGCTGGAAGTTCTCCATATCGGTAGCAGCATTCCACAGACACCACTCCTCGAAAGAGAAGAGTTTGAGGTTCTTCACCTCGTTGGACTCATTCTTCAGGGTCAGCTTCTGTACCTCAGCCCACTTCTTCAGGGGTACAAAGAACAACACAGAAGCCTCCACACCATTCTTCTTACCCGTGATGCGGGTGTAGCTCATGCCATGACGGCACTCGTAGAAGTCGAGCGGAGTCTTGCAAGGTTTCCAGCCCGGATTCCAGACAGTATCGCCATCCTTAATATAAAAGTACCGACCCCCATTGTCCATCGGTACATTGTTGTAACGATAACGGGTGATGCGACGGAACTTGGCATCCTTATAAAAGCTGTATCCACCGGCGGTGTTACTAATCAGAGAGAAGAAGTCCTCATTGCCCAGATAGTTGATCCAGGGCCAAGGGGTCTGGGGATCTGTAATGACATACTCACGATGCTGGTCGTCAAAGTGACCGTAACGTTTCTGCTGTTCCATAAACTCGATTGTTTTAAAATATTTGTAATCTTGCTTGCAAAGTTACGAACATATTCCGAAACCACCAAAGATTTTTCCAAAAGATTCAGCCGTTTTTTGCAGGATTACATAAAAGTATCATTATTTGGCAAAATAACACTATGAATAGCCTGTGCCACGGTGTAGGCTGTGGTCCATGCCGCCTGAAAATTAAAGCCTCCCGTGATGCCATCGATGTCGAGCACCTCACCAGCGAAATAGAGGTGGGGGATGTCCTTCGATTCGAGGGTGTTGGGGTCGACAGCTGTGAGACTGACACCACCGCAGGTGACAAACTCGTCCTTGAAGGCTGCACGTCCGGCAATCTGGTAAGGGTCGTTGCAGAGGATGTTCACCAGACGGTTGACCTCCTTCTTGTTCAGGTTCTGCCAACGGTTCTGTGCCCGTTCACCAAGGGCCTTCTCCAAGAGATACCCCCACAGCCGACTGGGCAGGTCGAAGGGACGGATGCTGCTGAGCTGCTTCTGCGGATGGACGTTCATGATGCGATGCAACTCTTCGAGGATCTCTGGGTCTTTGCGCGAGGTCCAGTTGACGGCGAGGGGCATCTGGTACTGATGCTCGTGGAGTTCGCGGGCGGCATAGCTGGAGAGTTTTAGGATGGCGGGTCCACTCATGCCCCAATGGGTGATGAGCAGCGGACCTGAGGCGCGGAAACCGGTTCCGGGGATCTGTACGGTGACATCCTCTACCACTGTACCCATCAGGGCGTGCAGACTATTGTCCTCAATGCTGAACGTAAAAAGTGAAGGTACTGCTTCAAGGACAGGGACTCCTGCCATTGAAGCAGTACCACCTCCAGTGGTGATGGCGATGAAATCGTAGTCGGAGAGTGCTTCGAGGGATTCGATCTTATGCCCTGTGCAGACTTCGATCCCCAAGCGCCTGGCCTCAAAGAGGAAGAGGTTGATGATGGTATGCGAGTCCTGCGAGGCAGGGAAGATACACTCATCCTCCTGGGTGACCAGACGGACCCCATGACGTTCAAACCAGGCGTAGGCATCACGGTAGTCGAAACGCTTGAAGAGCCGTTTCATCAGACGGTGTCCTCGCGGATAGACCTGCGAGAGGTCGCGGACACTGGCAAAGGCGTTGGTGCAGTTACAACGTCCTCCCCCAGAGACCTCCACCTTCGCCAGGACCTTCTTGGACTTCTCGAAGATGGTGACCTCCATCTCAGGACACAACTCCTTGAGATTGATGGCGAGGAAGAAGCCTGCAGCCCCTCCCCCCACAATCGCAGTCTTCATCTCTCAATCAGTATTCTCGCATCCACTGCAACAACGTTGTCCTCATCGGCCAGGAGTGGGTTGAGGTCCATCTCCTTGATCTCGGTGGCAAAACGCAGAAGGGTAGAGAGGCGGACGATGATCTCGGCATATTTCTGTTCGTTGATGCCTTTCTGTCCACGGGTACCTTTCAGGATCTTGTAGCCTCGCAACGAGTGGATCATCGAATAGGCCTCAGCATAGCTCAGTGGTGCCAGACCAGACGACACATCCTTCAGCACCTCCACGAAGATGCCTCCCAGACCACAGAGTACAACGTGTCCGAAACGTTCCTCGTATTTCGCACCGATGAAGAGTTCTGTACCCTTCAACATCTTCTGTACCATCACACCTGTGGCGCCTTCAATCTGCATCATCCTGTCGAACTCGAGGGCGAGGTGTTCTGGGGTGCGGATATTCAGGGTCACACCACCCACATCACTCTTATGCACAGGACCTACCACCTTGGCCACCACAGGGAAGCCTACCTTCTGGGCAAAGGCCGTGAGTTCTTCTTTCGAGATGCTGACCATCTCAGGAACGAGGGGGATACCCGCACAGGAGAGAATCTCCCTGACGACATCAGGTGCCAGATAACCACTCTCGACACCCTCAAACTTCAGACGACGCGTCTCGCGATAGAGGATCTTGTGGAGTTGGGAGATGTCGATGCCGTAGAGCTGTATTTCTGGTGGTGCAGGCTCTGGGGTACGCATAATCTGACTCAGGGCAGTGGCCAGGGTCACCTCGTCGCTGAAGTTCACATGTCCCTTCTTCAGGAAGTCCTCCACCTCAGCACCTGCCGTATGCAGACTGGGCAACACGGGGAAAATCGGTTTCTTGCAGGCCTTGATCTTCTGGTCGAGCACATCATAGGCCTCGTAGAGTTGGGTGAGACCCGGTGTACCGTAGATGACGGCAATGGCATCGATGTTATCAAACTTGTTCTCGCAATAGTCGATGACGATACCCAACTGTTCTGCCGTACCTGTAGCGAGGAAGTCGATAGGGTTGGCAACCGACGAGCCTGGGAACAACAAAGACTTTAATTCCTCAGCAGGGTTTGTGGACGACAACTCAGACAACTCTGACAACTCTTTTTGATCAGGCGACGAACTGTCGCCTTTTGTTGTCTTAGTTGTCTCAGTTGTCGTTTTATTATTTAAAGAAGGAACATTGAGTCCTCCCTTCGAGAGGGCATCGGTAAGCATGACGCCAGGGCCTCCGGCATGAGTGACAATAGCGAAATTCCGTCCCTTCAGCGGGGGTAGGGTGAAGATACAACCCACGGTGGTGAGTTCTTCGCGTGAGAAACACCTGACAATACCAGCCTTACGGAACAGCGCCTCTACGGCAGAGTCGGAAGAGGCGATGGCTCCAGTATGCGAGGAGGCAGCACGGGAACCACTCTCAGAACTACCTGCCTTGATGGCTGCAATGCGACAACCCTTACGGATCAGACTGCTGGCGTGGAAGAGCAACTTGTCGGGATTGGAGATATTCTCGATATAGAGCAGCTTCACTTTTGAGTCTGTCTCAGGGTTGAAGTGCTCGTCCATATACTGCAACACATCCTCGATACCAATCTGCTTGCCGTTGCCAATGCTCCAGACAGAATTAAACTGCAGGCCCTTGATAACGGCACTCTCAAGGATGAACACCGCTGTGGCACCAGAGCCGGAGATGAAGTCGACACCCTGCGGATTCAGGTGGGGGATGGGTAGGGTGAAGACGCTGTGATGGTGACGGGTCAGCAGACCGATGCAGTTAGGACCGATCAGCGCAGCACCATACTGTTCACAGCTGTCTAGGATACGTTGTTCCAGTTCTGCTCCGGCCTTGGTCTCTTCGCCAAAG
>JAEENF010000053.1 GCA_016283605.1 Prevotella sp. | reverse complement strand
TCAATGATTTCACCACATCGGCGGATTCCCATTCTCTCGCCTACCGTCGATAAATCAAGGCGGGTGAAACCGTCCTGTTTACCATTCAACGACAACTGGTGCTGACCGATCCATCTGCCGCCAGGCTTGTAGGAGTAACAGATATCATAGGCTGGCGCCAGCTTCCAGCGGCCCTGCTGGTCCATCAGGAAGGAGAAGTTCTTGGTATGGTCGTCGTTGTTACGGGCAACAACATTAAAGACCATCCTGCGGAACAACTGAAGCGAGGCTTCCATAGGTAGATTCATCTTCCGGATTATACCAAACACTTCCTCGTAGGAGTGTCGCTGGTCACGGTCAAGATGAGCCAAGCCGGCAACAGTTTGCATGTGTATCTTATTACCGCTGTCCGTACGGTCGAATCGACGGGTCATGAAGTGATGATTGCTATTTTCTGTCAACAGCCGGCACTCCGCCATCTCAATGCCACAGGCCTGGGCCATCTTGTAATAGGCATATTCTACATTGCCGATTCCTTTCGGATTCACTGTGATGGAATCGTGTTCGGAATAGGTGACGCCATCGAACTTCAACAGCCAATAGCCGAAACCATCAGGTGCCTTCACTTGTCCGGAACGGACCTCGTTTGTCTGTTCGTTATAGGCAATGATGGCCTTTGGCTTGGCTCCACCAGCAGAGGTTCCAACACGGAGAATATCGAGAATGGTCTTGTCTTCCTGAAACATCCGCTCCTGAAAAGCCTCACGCTTCGTAAAGATATCCTCAGCTAACCGGGTCAGTTCATCAATGTATATTTCCGTCGATTCATTCAGGAGCGCAGAAGACTTGCTTGGTTCAAACTCCAAGGCACCCATGGCACGCTGACCGACATAGCACAGCCGTTCTAAAGGGGTGATCTCACCCACGGGCAGCCCTTGACGCGTGAACCATTCTGTGATAATCTGATTACCGAATTTATCGGGTAATGCATCGGCAATCAGTCCTGGCAGGCCCTTAAAACACTCTGTCCGATTGGTTGGAAAAGAGAATGGACGATTGCCAAGGGACAGAGGCATCGTCAGGGGAGCCAGTTCTATACCGTTTCGCCTGAAGGCGCTGTCATACTCAAAGACAGCCATGCCTGTAGTAGCGTCCCAGACCAACGAACCCACTAATCGTCCCCATAACTTCACGTCAACTATCAGGTCTTCCATATCTTATTCCTCCTTCTTATGTCTAACGCGCATCATCTTCTTACCCTGCATCTTCTTCATCAGAATAGGACTGATGCCAAGTTCCGGCAACAAGACGTCCATGTTCTCAAGTAAACCTAATGTGCGTAGGATACTTACAAAGAGTAATGTGGAGACAGCGTTTCCCTGTTCCAGTCTTACTATAGTTCCCATACTGACACCAGACCTTTCGGCCAACTCGCCTTGGGTTATCTCCATGCGCATCCGATAGTCGCGTATTCTACCTCCAATCTTCTGGAGAATCGCAGGATCACTCAACTCTGTCCACATAATTTTCCGCTTTTTATTTGCAAAAATAATGTATTTTTCAATATCTTGCAAATAAAAAGTGTGGTAATATGTTTATTTATTAAATATTAGTAATTATTTATACTTCTTTTATTTTAAACTTTCCGATATTATCCAAATATCACGGCAGTCTTTTTAAATATATGGCGTTTTGTATGATATTTTACTCCATTCTTTCTGCAATTTTACTCAAATCACGCTGCCAAGATTTCCTTTCCGCGGCAGAAGCGGTGCTCGATCTGGCGGTCATCGCCCAGATAGATGTAGCGTTCAAGACGTTCCAGCAGCGAGTAGTTGTCGTGATTCAGGTCAGAGTCGTTGATGACGAGTGCATCGAACTCATAGCCGGGCTCGAAGCTGCCCACACGTCCGAAGAAACTGCCTGCCGACTTCGTGGCAATCCAAAAAGCTTCGGAGAGGGTCAGGAACTGACGGTCATGATGCTGCTGGTAGTACATCTTGCTGACCTGTATCGCATAGACCATCATGCGGAAGATGTTCAGGTCGTGGCCGCCACTGATGTCGCTGCCCAGACCGACAGGCACGTCCTCTTCAAGAAACATACGGATGGGCGCCAGGCCCGAGGCAAGATTCAGGTTCGACGTCGGACAGTGGGCCACCATGACATGGTTACGCTTCATCAACGCCAACTCCTCGCCTTCGGTCCACACGCAATGGGCCATCACGGTAGGTGTCTGTCCGAAGAGTCCATAACGGTCATAGGCATCGCCATAGCACGTGCTCTCAGGTTCCAACTCAGCTACCAGGGCTATTTCGTCCTTGTTCTCCGAGAGGTGGGACTGTACGGGCAACTGGTACTTGGCAGCCAGTTCGCCACAAGCACGGAGCATCTCCGGGGTACAGGAGGGGATGAAACGGGGGGTGATAATCGGCCTGACAAGTGAGGGAAGTGAAGGGACGCAAGAATTTGCTTCCGCGATGAGGGACTCGTAGCCCTGCACCATAGTCTCAACGGACTCGGAGAGGCCTTCGGGACAGTTACGGTTCATGGCCACCTTGCCCACCAGGGCGCCCATGCCCGACTCCCGGAAGAGACGCATCAACAGACGCGTGCTCTCGGTATGGCTGGTGGCAAACACACAGGCCCGCATAGTGCCGAAGCGCCACAGATCACGGATAAAGCGACGGTACATCCGCTCGGCATAGGCCGTATCGGCATATTTCGTCTCCTCGGGGAAGGTATAGTTCTGAAGCCACGGCAACAGCTCAAGATCCATGGCGATGCCCTGATTGCGATACTGCGGCGCATGGACATGCACATCGTTCATGGCCGGTATCAGCAACCGGTCGCCAAAGTCGATGACGTCAGCGTCAGAACATTGAACATTGAACATTGAACATTGAACATGGAGTGACGTCAGGTCAGGGGCCACACCGACGACGCACCCGTCGGCATCGACAGCGACATAGCCGTTCTCCAACACCTCGAAATGGTTTTTCTCCTTCGTATAGAGGATATGCGCTTTATAAATCTTCTTCATAGGGCTAAACGGGTCAGAGTTTGATGTAGATCTTCTTGCGGTAGAGCACATAGCCGATGGCGAAGTTCAGCAGCACGAAGTAAAGGGCGTAGGTGAGCGAGGCCAACTTTAAAGGTGAGACAATGGCGTGGATCCAACCATAAACCACCTCAGAGACACCGATATTACCTAAAATGATGGCGAGGAGCTCACTCGACACATAGAGGGCAAGGGCGTTGACGCCAAAGACACGGAAAAAAGTTAATAGTGAATAGTGAATAGTGAATAATTTGCTACCGCTCAAGTCAATAACGTACATTAATACAGCCTGAAGCAACGTGGCAAGGCCGCAGCTGACCAAGACGAAACTAGGACTCCAGATGCGCTTGTTCAATGGCAGACCGTAGGTGAGCAGATAACCACCAATGACACAGACCGTGCCCACGACAAACAGGGCGATCATCTTCTGCTCAATGGTCTCCTTCTCACGGATGAGTTTTCCGCAGTAGAAACCCAGCAAGGTGTGTGCGACGGACGAGATGGTACCCACCAGTCCCTCAGGATCAACGGGACTCTTCTGATAGAGGTGGTCGATGCCAAAGAGACTCCGGTCGACCCTAGCCAGAATATTCACATCGGCATCATAGACATAACCGTTACCGAAGACGAGAATAGCTGCATAAACAGCCAGCAGGCCGATGATCACAGGTACCGTGTATTTATGGTTACAGAAGAGGGCGAAGAGCGACACGATGCCATAACAGAGCGCGATACGCTGCATGACCGCCCAGATGCGGAGATGACCGAAACAGAGAAGGTCGCCCTCGATGGCGTGGTCGAACCAGTTAATAAACAGACCGATGGCAAAAAGCAGAACGGTACGTTTGATGATACGGCGTATGACCTTCGACGTAGGTTTGAACTCCGACTTCACCAGGGACAGGTAACACGAGATACCCATGATGAAGAGGAAGAAGGGGAATACGAGGTCGCAGGGGGTCATGCCGTTCCACTTGCAGTGGCCAAGCATATCGAAAGACAGGCCCCAGCCGTTGTTGACCAGGATCATTCCTGCGACAGTGATACCACGGAGGATATCGAGGGAGAGAAGACGCTTATTTTGCATAGTGAATAATGATTAGCGAATAGTGATGAGGTCCATGACTTCGCGGGCGACATCGACGGGAGAACCTTCCGGAGCAGCGCTATAAGGATTCTGACGGAGCGTCCAGGGCTCCTCGATGGCGTAGTAGTCGAGCTTCACCTCCTGAGGCAGGGCCATCTGGAAGAGTTCGGCCGCCGTCTTCGTGGCGTTAGGTCCACCACCCAGCAATTCGGGCTGGGGACCCGTCTGCGCCTTCATCTGAGCCGACAGGGCTTTGAAGTAGGCTTCCCAACGTACATAGTAAAAATCTTTCAACAGTCCCTGCCACTCTTTATGGGCATAGTCGCGCAGGCCGCCGGTATCGGCGCAATAGCGGTTGCCCCAGGTTGTGATCTGCACACGGGCATTCCACTCATAGAGACGTTTTTCCTCTGGCGTGACACCTGCATTGATGGCATCCTGGGTCCAATGGCCAAGACGGAACTCGGAACGGGTACCGAGGAGTTTGTCCTGAGCAAGTAGCATAGAGAGAAAACGACGATAGTCAGACTCGAACTCATCACGGGCAAAGGCCTTGTAGTCGGCAATGGCACGTTGATACTGCAGACGCGCTTGGTCGGCAAGCGCCTGACGGGTAATATCCACAAGGTCGTACTCA
>JAEENF010000005.1 GCA_016283605.1 Prevotella sp. | reverse complement strand
GATTTTTGCTGCAAAGATAATCATAATTTCTAATTTCTGATTCCTTATTCCTATTTTTTTCGTATCTTTGCAGCCATAATTTACAGAATCGTGTATGAAAAGTCTGAAATCACTCACAACCATGCTGTTGTTGACACTGTCAGTGGCGGCATTTGCACAGAAAGGAACGAAGATGGAGTTATGGTCTAAGGGAGCCCCCAACGATAACGGGGATGAGAAGGACAAGGCGGAACTGACGGTCTATCTGCCTGATGCCAAGAAGGCGACGGGACGCGCCATCGTCTGTCTGCCCGGCGGCGGCTATACCCATCTGGCCATGGACCACGAGGGCCATCAGTGGGCCACGTTCTTCAACAATCAGGGCATTGCCCTCATCGTGGTGAAGTACCGCATGCCGCACGGCAACCGTGAGATTCCCATCTCCGATGCCGAGGAGGCCATCAGGACGGTGCGCCGCAATGCCGTCGACTGGCATATCGACCGTAAGGACGTGGGCATCATGGGTTTCTCTGCCGGAGGACACCTGGCTTCTACCATCGCCACCCATGCCAAGGGCGAGGCGGCACCCAACTTCCAGATCCTCTTCTATCCGGTCATCACGATGGATCCGGCCTTCACCCACAAAGGCTCGCACGATGCGTTCCTGGGTACCGACCTCTCCAAGAAGGAACAGAAGAAACTGGAGTACGAATACAGCAACGACCTGCAGGTGAACCGCACCACCCCCCGGGCCTTTATCGCCCTGAGCGATGACGACCGTGCCGTGCCGGCGGCCAACGGCTTCAACTACTACAGCGAGTGCTACCGTCACGATGTGCCAGCCTCGTTGCATATCTATCCTACGGGCGGCCACGGCTGGGGCTACCGCGAGACGTTCGCCTTCCACTACCAAATGCTCTTCGAACTGAAGGCCTGGCTCGAAAGCTTTTAAGAAAAATGCTCTCCACATCGGAGAGCATTTTTCTTATAGAAGTTTTTTGATTTCTGTATCCAGATCCTTGATCTGTGCAGCGCGCTTAACGAGGTTGTTGTCGCGGTCGATCAGGAAGAAGTCAGGAACGGCCTGGATGTTGTACATCGAGATAATCTGCGACTGGATGCCGTTGGGATCGAGCACGCTGATCCAAGGCAGTGCGGCAGTCTGCTGCTTCCAGAAGTGCTCGTCGCTGTCGAGTGACACCTGGAACACCTCAAAGCCCTGTGCATGGTACTTGTTATAGAGCTCACGCAGCGTCAGGATACGTGCTGGCGACTCGTCCATGGCGAAGACGTGGAAGTCGAGGAGCACCACCTTACCCTTCAGATCCGTCAGATGACGCACCTGGCCTTTGTTGTCCGTGAGTTCGATGTCCAGCACACCGGCCTCCTGCACCCTGCTGGCTTCGATGGTCTGGTTCTCCTTGGCCTCTACGATACGCTGGTTCTTCATGCCCTCGATGGCGATGTTATGCAGGTTCTGTCCGCGCTCGGCGTGGGGGTAGTAGGTATCCCAGCTGGTGGCCACGGCGGCAAAGACCTTGATATCGTCCTTGTTGTTGCGGGGATTGAAGAGCAGCATGTCGCCCAGCGTCTGGAACAGTGCGAAATAGGCGTATGACTTGCCGGGAGTAGGGAAGATATACTTGGTCTTCACATCGTTCTTGTACTGTGTGATGATGGCCAGGAGGCTGTCGTTGGCCTCGTCGATGCTCAGCTGGTCGTTCTGGCTGATGGCGATGGCCCGCTCGCGGAGATCCATCAGCTGCAGGGTCAGCTCCTTGATCTTCTCACAGTTCTCGGAGCCCTCCACCTCATATTTCGAGGCCATCTGTGGCCAGGAAGAGCGGAAGGTCACCGTCTCGGTAGAGTCGATGGCCACATTGATGATCTGGTCGGAGATCCTCAACCGGTAGAACTCCGGCGCATCGGGTGCTTCCTCGCTGAAGGAGAAGCTGCCGCTGTCGCCTAACTTCACGGAGTCGACGACATCGATGCCCTCCAGACCGACGTGCTCGAAGTAGAGCAGGGAGTCCTTGGCGTTCTCGATCTGTCCTGTGACATTGAACTTTTTATTGCTGCACGAGGCAATGACTGCTGCAGCCGCAAGTACGAGGGCTGCCCGACATATATGTTTCATATTCTTCTTATTTTTCGTTTTGCGGCTGCAAAGTTACTGCTTTTTTCATAAAAAACGAAAAATATTCCCGATTTCTTCGTTTAATTATATAATAATGTGTACCTTTGCGCAGTTTTTTGCGACTTCTACGTGAAAAGTCGCACAGATTTTTTTTATTTTTAGATGTTTTAAACAAGATGAACGTAATTACAAAGACCATTCAATTGGCTGATGGAAGGACCATCACCATTGAAACCGGGAAAGTGGCAAAACAGACCGATGGTGCTGTCATGCTGAAGATGAACAACACCGTGCTCCTGGCCACTGTTTGTGCCGCAAAAGATGCAGTTCCCGGAACCGATTTCATGCCGCTGCAGGTAGACTATCGTGAACAGTACAGTGCCGCCGGCCGTTTCCCCGGTGGATTCACCAAGCGCGAAGGCAAAGCCTCAGACAATGAAATCCTGACATCCCGACTGGTGGACCGTGTGCTCCGTCCGCTGTTCCCCAGCAACTATCACGCAGAAGTATTCGTAAATGTGATGCTGCTCAGCGCCGACGGTGTTGACCAGCCCGATGCCCTTGCCGGTTTCGCTGCCTCTGCAGCCCTGGCTTGCTCGGATATACCTTTCGAGTGCCCTATTTCGGAAGTCCGCATTGCACGTGTCAACGGTGAGTATGTCATCGATCCTACCTTCGAGCAGATGAAGGAGGCCGATATGGACATCATGGTTGGTGCCTCGGCTGAGAACATCATGATGGTGGAAGGTGAGATGAAGGAGGTCAGCGAGCAGGATCTGCTGGGTGCCCTCAAGGCTGCGATGGACGCCATCAAGCCCATGTGCGAACTCCAGGCTGAGCTCTCCAAGGAGCTAGGCAAGGACGTGAAGCGCGAGTACGACCACGAGGTCAATGACGAGGCTCTCCGCGAGCAGATGAACAAGGAGTGCTATCAGCCCGCCTACGACGTGACCAAGCAGGCCCTGGAGAAGCAGGAGCGTGCTGAGGCCTTCGAGAAGATCCTCGAGGACTTCAAGGAGAAATACTTCGAGGCTCATCCTGAGATCACCGCTGATTCAGAGATCTCCAAGGACGAGTACGAGGCTATGATGGAGCGTTACTATCACGATGTGGAGCGCGATGCCATGCGTCGTTGCATCCTCGATGAGGGTATCCG
>JAEENF010000052.1 GCA_016283605.1 Prevotella sp. | reverse complement strand
GCTACGACGATAGTCGGACTCGAACTCATCACGGGCAAAGGCCTTGTAGTCGGCAATGGCACGTTGATACTGCAGACGCGCTTGGTCGGCAAGCGCCTGACGGGTAATATCCACAAGGTCGTACTCAAAATTGTTGTTGCCGCGATACTTCTCCGCCACACTGTTCATCAGCTTTGCAGCCTCACGCGTATTGGCAGGATCATAATAATTTTTCATCTTCGACCATGACGATGCCTGGAAGTTATTCAACGTGGGCCGTCCGCAGAAAATACTCTCGTGAGGACCCTGCTGGTTGTTGCCTGCAGGACAATTGTAAATGCTACGCACAAGGATCAGCCACGCCCGTTCGATGTTAGGATCCTCCACGCCGTAGCGAGCCTTGACATAACTACGGATCCAGTCTTCCTTCTTAAATTTCTCCGGCCGCCAAGGCAGCTCACTCATCAACTCGAACATCACGGGGTTGTTTTCTGAGCCCTCCATGGTGAAACCGATACCCTTTCGGAGTGAATAGTGATTAGTGAATAGTGAATAGTCTGTGCTGTAGAAGTTGTCGAGGAGCTGGTCCATGCGGCCGTGGAGGCCGACGTTGGCACCGAAGTTCTCGAGGAGACAGAAGAGCCACTGGTGTTGTTTATAGCCCTCTTCACGTTTCCAGATGCTGGGGATGCCGAACATCGGACGACACTCCGAGAAGAGGTCGAGCACCAGCAGGTCGCCGGTTTTCATGCCATCGACCATCGCCTCGCGCGGATTCTCCGTCCAACCCTGGATCACCCATACGGCCTTCGGATTCACCCGTTTCATGGCCTGCATCATCGCCTCACCGGCCTTAGCGTAGTCGATGGAAGGGTCGTCATTACTCTCGTGGAAGGGATCCATCGAGTAATAGTCGGCCTTGCCGAAGAGCTTAGTGAGTTCATTATAATATAAGGTGGCAATCTCAGAGAACCGTTCATCGGTAGGCAGGAGATTTGCCGGACGCTGGAAACCGTTCCACAGTCCCGCGTCAGCCACGTTCAAGCCGAGTTTCTCTTTGGCGTCGTGAGGCACCATACCGCAGTAGCCTGGCAATACGGGGTGCATACCCAGCTGTTTCATACGGGCGAGGATCTGCTTCTGCAACTTCTCCTGACGGTCGTACCAAGAGAGTGGCAAGGGTCCACCCCACCCTTCGAGGTTGTTCATCTCCCACCAGGCCAGGAATGCCGGACCTGCAATAAACTTCCCGACCTCTTCTTCCGAATAGCCCAGTTTCAGGAGCATATTGCGCCAGACGCACTCTTCACCGACGATGGCCAACGGCAGGTTGATGCCGTGCAGCGCCATCCAGTCGATCTCCTTTTCCCAACGCGCCCAATCCCAGAAGGCCATGGAATAAGAGAAAGTGCAGTAGTTGAAGTCGTACCGCAGGGTCAGATCGGTCTCGTGGCGTTCTTTCTTAGTCACAGCAGGCATCACGGCGGGCAGCTTGGCCTGCATCTGGTTCCATGAGAGGTGGATACCGGCATAGTACTTCAAATACCAGTTCAGTCCCGAGGCGATGTTCACCCACGTGTTGCCCCTGATGACCACCTTCTTGCCCTGCTGGTCGAGTTCGAAGAAGTCCTTGTCACTCTTTACCAACTGTGTCTTAAACTTCGCCGAAGCGCCCTTGTCGATACGCTCCAGCAACTCGTCTACTGGGTTAGCCCAAATCTGCATAGAGATCAGAGTGACAATTGCGGTTAGTAATAGTTTCTTCATATAACAATCTTTTAAGACGACAACTTGAACAACTTGGACAACTTTTTTTAATCCAGTTTCATTTCTTTCGCTTTTTGCATCAGGAGGGCCATGAGAGGCTCTCGCTCGTTTTCGACGCGGTTGTCAAGGACCGCATCCTTGAGGTATTGTTTGAGGATGCCCACCTCACGTGAAGGCTTCAGGTGGAACATCTCCATAATCTCATTGCCGTCGATCACGGGCTGCAACAGACGCACATAGTCCTTTTCTTTCAGATCTGTGAGCTTCTCGCGCACCATCCGGAAATTCTCAAGGAACAGTTTCTTGCGCACCTCGTTCTTCGATGTGATATCCGCCTCGCAGAGCATCATCAGATCCTCGATATCCTCACCGGCATCATTCAACAGCCGACGTACGGCCGAATCCGTCACCTCATCATCGGCAATGGCAATGGGACGCATGTGCAACTCCACCAGTTTCTGGACGTATTTCATCTTCATGTCCATCGGCAACATCAGCCGACGGAAGATCTGCGGTACCATCTTGGCCCCGATCAGGTTGTGGTTGTGGAAAGTCCAGCCGATGGCGGGGTCCCAACGTTTCGACTTGGTCTTACCCACGTCGTGCAGCAGAGCGGCCCAGCGCAGCCAGAGTGGAGCTTCACTTTTTACGACGTTCTCCAGCACCTCGAGGGTGTGATAGAAGTTGTTTTTATGCGCCCGGCCGTTTTTCTGGTCGACGATATCCAAGGCGGAGAGCTCAGGCAGGATAATCTGCAGAAGACCACAGCGTTGCAGGTATTCGAAGCCGATGCTGGGATGCGGTGCCATGATAATCTTATTGAGTTCATCCTTGATACGCTCACCACTGACAATCTTGATACGGTCGGCCATCCGCTCCAAAGCGACAAAGGTCTCGTCTTCGATCTGGAAGTTCAGCTGTGTGGCAAAGCGGATGCATCGCATCATACGCAACGGGTCGTCGCTGAAAGTGATGTCCGGCTCCAACGGGGTGGCAATGATACCGTCCTCAAGGTCAGCCAGTCCGTTGAAGGGATCGACGAGTTCGCCAAAACGGTCTTTGTTCAGACAGATCGCCATCGCATTGATGGTGAAGTCACGACGGTTCTGGTCATCCTCCAAGGTTCCATCCTCCACGATGGGCTTGCGCGAATCGTGGCTGTAGCTCTCCCTACGGGCACCGACAAACTCGACTTCACTCTTCGAAAACTTGACCTGCGCCGTGCCGAAGTTCTTAAAGACGGAGAGATGCGCCTTGCGACCCAGCATCCGTTTCAGTTCCTGAGCCACAGAGATACCACTTCCCACGACCACCACGTCGATGTCGTTCGAGGGGCGCTCGAGGAAGATGTCACGGACATAGCCACCCACCACATAGCACTCCAGACCTAATTGGTCTGCAGCCTCACTAATCTGGTGGAATATCTCCTGGTCTAATAGGTCTGCTAATTCTTCGTCGCTATATAATTTCATGCAGTTATTCGTTTTCGTGGGTGCAAAATTAGGCAAAATATAGCGAAAAACCAAATTTATCACTATAAAAGTCAATGAAAAAGGGAAGATTCTTTGGCTATTTCGGAAATTATTTCTACCTTTGCAGAGATTTTTATACAGACCTCTGACAAAATGATGACATTGAAGCGCATTTCGTACGCGATGGCGACGGTACTCTTTCTGATCCTGGCTGTTGCCTGCAAGGACAACAGACAGCAACAGGCTGAGCAGTTGTTGCAACAGGCTGAAGAACAGTTTGGGGCAAGCGACTACCAGGCAGCACTCTCCACCATCGACTCGTTGCGCAAGGTGTATCCCAATGCCATCAACACCCGCAAGAAGGCCCTGAAGCTCTATCAGGACATTGAACTGAAGAAAGCTCAGGAAGAGTTGGCCGTCACCGACAGCCTGTTGCAGGCCATCCAGCACGACCTTGACTACCAGACGGCGAAGGTGGAGAAAGACAAGGCCGCCCTCAGAGCGACTGCAGAGGAGTTGACAATGCTCACCAGGACCCGCATGAAGCGTGACTCGTTGCGCACACAGTGCGAGACCCTTGGTGCCAAGATACGTTACATCCATAAGAAGCAAAAAGAATAGACCATGGCTCGTTTGGATCTTACGAACACCCAGTTTGAGCAGGCGATGGCCGAGTGCCGCGCCCTCTTCGAGAAGAAACTCCACGACTACAAGGCCTCGTGGCGCATCCTGCGTCCCACAGCACTCACCGACCAGCTTTTTATCAAGGCGAAGCGGATCCGTTCGCTCGAGATCAAGAAGGAGAGCATGGTGGGCGAAGGCATCCGTCCGGAGTTCATCGCGCTCATCAACTACGGCATCGTAGGACTTATCCAGTTGAACAAAGGCTTTGCCGATGTAGTGGACATCACCAACGAGCAGGCCATGGCGCTTTACGACCAGTATGCCCACGAGGCGCTGGAGCTGATGAAACGTAAGAATCACGACTATGATGAGGCATGGCGCTCTATGCGCGTCAGTTCGTACACTGACTTCATCCTCACCAAGATAGAGAGAATCAAAGAGATTGAAAACCTGCAGGGCGAGACACTCGTCTCTGAGGGTATCGATGCCAACTATATGGACATCATCAACTACGCGGTCTTTGGAGTTATTAAATTGACAGAGTGAGACAAATCGCTGTAAACATCGCCCGGTTGCTGCTCGCCGTAACATTTATCCTCTCAGGATTTGTGAAAGCGGTAGACCCACTGGGCACACAGTACAAAATACGCGATTACCTGAACGCGATGCACTTGGGGCAGTACGTGCCGGATTATCTGACACTGGGTGCCTCGGTGACCATCTCCGCCATGGAGTTCCTTATCGGCATCTGTCTGCTCTTCGCCATCCACAGGCGTCTGGTTTCCAAGTTTCTGGTGGTACTGATGAGCGTCTGGACACTGCTCACGCTATGGCTGGCACTCACCGACCCTATCAGCGACTGCGGATGCTTCGGCGATGCCATCGTGCTCACCAACTGGCAGACCTTCTGGAAGAATGTCGTCTTGCTGGCAGCTGCTATCCTCGTGGCCCTATGGCCCAAGGACATGGCACGGATGATCAGTCTGAGCAACCAATGGATAGTTTTCAACTACTCCACCCTGTTCATCCTTTTCATCGCCATATGGTGCCTGTATGACCTGCCGCTTTTCGACTTCAGGCCTTATCACGTGGGGACGAACCTGCGCGAGGGATGGCAGGAGATGATGGAAGGTCAGGATTCACCCTATGCCGAGTTTTTCATCGACTCGGAGGATGGTGACATCACAGAGGAGGTTCTCAACAGCGAAGGTTACACCTTCCTGCTGGTATCACCACATCTGGAACAGGCCGACGACTCACAGTTGGACCGCATCAACGAGTGGTATGAGTACTGTACGGGACAGGGCTATCCTTTCTACTGCCTGACGGCCAGTTCAGGACAAGCCATCAGCCGTTGGCAGGATATCACGGGAGCAGAATATCCCTTCTGCAATACCGACGAGATCACCCTGAAGACCATCGTCCGCTCCAATCCCGGACTCGTGCTGTTGAAGGACGGTACCGTTATCCGCAAATGGAGCCACAACAGACTGCCGGTGCTCTCTGAGAAAGACAGCGTCCAACCGTTGGAACGTCATGAGATAGGTCAAATGCCCAATGACAGCATCCCCAGCAAGATAGCCATGCTGCTGCTGTGGTTTGTGTTACCTCTGGCACTACTCACCATCGCCGACCGCCTGTGGGCATGGAGCCGTTGGCTGAGAAAGAAGAAAATCAACCCTTTAAATAAAAAAGAAGAAAGAATTATGAGAAAGAAAATTGTAGCAGGAAACTGGAAGATGAACATGAATCTCCAGGATGGTATCGCTCTTGCAAAGGAGCTTAACGAGACATTGAAGGCTGACAAGCCCAACTGTGGTGTGGTCATCTGCACACCGTTTATCCACCTCGCTTCTATCGCACAGTTCCTCGACCAGAACATCATCGGTCTGGGTGCTGAGAACTGCGCCGACAAGGAGAAGGGTGCTTTCACTGGTGAGGTTTCTGCCGAGATGGTGAAGAGCACTGGTGCCCAGTACGTGATCCTGGGTCATTCAGAGCGTCGTGAGTACTACAAGGAGACTCCCGAAATCCTGAAGGAGAAGGTGCTGCTGGCTCAGAAGAACGATCTGAAGGTGATCTTCTGTATCGGCGAGTCACTCGAGGAGCGCGAGGCTGGCAAGCAGAACGAGGTCGTGAAGGCCGAGCTCGAGGGTTCTGTATTCAACCTGAGCGAGGAGGACTTCCGCAAGATCGTTATCGCCTACGAGCCCATCTGGGCTATCGGTACTGGTAAGACCGCTACCGCTGAGCAGGCTGAGGAGATCCACGCTTACATCCGTTCAATCATTGCCGAGAAGTACGGTCAGGCTGTAGCCGACGACACCACTATCCTCTATGGTGGTAGCTGCAAGGCCAGCAACGCTCCTGAGCTGTTTGCAAAGCCCGACATCGATGGTGGTCTGATTGGTGGTGCCTCACTGAAGGCTGCCGACTTCAAGGGTATTATCGACGCTTGGAAGAAGTAAGAAGTGAAACGACTTACTACCATATTGATGATGTGTGTTGGCTGCATGACGGCGGCCAACGCACAATCATCCTTCACCCAAAGACTCCAACAGAGCAAGAACGGTGAAGGCAAGGTTACCATCACACAGGACAAGGCCATCGACGACCTGATCAACGGACCAAAGACGACAATGGTCGTCCCACAGACACAAACCAAGAGCCAGTCCGTAACTCAAAAACAGACAGACCAGAAGACTAACACTGCTACAACAACCTCAAAACCCGATACCGGAACCACTCAACGACCTACCGTCACTGCCCTGCGACAGCAACCTGACACGACGACTGCCACGACCAGTGACGAAACCACTATCCGCAAGAAAGTCATGAAAGGCGGCTATAAGACCAACGGTTTCCGTGTACAGGTCTTTGCCGGTGGAAATTCTCGCGATGCCCGCATCAAGGCCGAACGCATTGGCCGAGAGATAAACGCACTCTTCCCCGGCGAACCCGTCTATGTACATTTCTACTCCCCCCGATGGATCTGTCGTATGGGTAACTACCGTACATACGCAGAAGCCTCAGAGATACTCCGTTCCGTGAAGAAACTCGGCTACAGCTCAGCCATTATCGTCAAAGGCAAGATTACCGTGCCTTACGTGACACCTGCTGAGGAGCCGGAAACGTCAAATCCCTAACAGCCACTGCATGAACCCGGAAACAGAATACAGAGAAGGTCTCGAAGCACTTGCCGCCCACTACCAGGATATCCTCCGGCTGCTGGGTGAAGACCCTACGCGTGAGGGGCTCTTAAAGACCCCTATGCGTGTGGCGAAGGCCATGCAGGTGCTCACCAGAGGTTATGAGATGGATGCCCATGAGGTGCTACGACAGGCACTCTTCAAGGAGGATTACTCCCAGATGGTCATCGTCAAGGACATCGACTTCTTCTCGCTCTGCGAACACCATATGATACCCTTCTACGGTAAGGTGCACGTGGCTTACATCCCTAACGGATACATCACGGGACTTTCAAAGATTGCCCGCGTGGTAGACATCTACAGTCACCGTCTGCAGGTTCAGGAACGTATGACACTACAGATCAAGGAGTGTATCCAACAGACACTTAAGCCCCTCGGCGTAATGGTCGTCGTGGAGGCTCGACATATGTGCATGCAGATGCGCGGTGTGGAGAAGCAGAACAGCATCACCACCACCAGCGACTTCTGCGGTGCTTTCAACCAGGCCAAGACGCGCCAGGAATTCATGAACTTAATTCACAATAATAAAATTTAAACTTATGTATCGCTCAGACAACTTTAAACAAAAGGAAACAGTCGGACAGGCCTTCTATCACAGCTGTCTCGGTAAGCTCATCATTCTGGCAGGCATCATCCTTATCCTGCTTATCTTAGCCATTATTACTAAACCCAGCAAGGAATCGATGGCGTCAGAGACCGCTGACGGTCTTCTGGAATGCATCGAGGACAACGACAGTATCAAGGGAGACAGAATCGATGACTACATCAGTAACTTCGGCCACATCTTCACCAAGGCCGACACGACCCAGATTAACAAGGATCTGATGGAAGGTCTGAAGAAATTCAACCGTCTGGAGATCCACAACCACACGTTCTTCCGTACGGCGTACATCCACAACAACGTTCACCCTGAGGGTGTGCGTGTAGCCTGGGGTGCCTTCGGCGTGGTCATTCCTACCGTCACCTATAGCGACTTGCTGCTTTACGTGGGTAAGATGCATGGCGGCTATAACAAGGCCATCATGAAGAGAGGTGGCATACCTGACCGCGATATGGGCACAACGCCTAATATTGGCATCTTCCATTATAAAGGCGACTCAGAAGACTAATCCGTATTTCTATGGATCTTCAAAAACTGACCCTCGCGGTTTGCAATATTGCAAAACGCGCGGGGTCATATATTGCAGATGAGTGTGAAAAGTTCTCGTTCAATGTCGTGGAACGCAAACATGCCCACGACTATGTGAGTTATGTCGACAAAGGCAGCGAACAACTCATCGTTGCTGCCTTGCGCGAGTTGTTGCCCGAGGCGGGCTTCATCACCGAGGAAGGGTCGGCAGGTCACGACAGCCAACAATTACTTTGGGTCATCGACCCCCTCGACGGCACCACCAACTTCATCCACCACTATGCGCCCTATGCCGTCAGCATTGCCCTGATACAAGGTCATGAGATTCTCCTCGGCGTGGTCTATGAGATCTGCGCTGCCGAGTGTTACTATGCATGGAAAGACGGTGGAGCCTACATGAATGGTGAACGCATTCACGTCAGCCACCATGCGATCGACGATGCCCTGCTCTGTCTGCAGCTGCCCTACAACAGCGAGGCCTACAAACCTGTAGCAAAGCATTTCATCGACACTTTCTACGGCCGATGCGCCAGTATCCGCATGAACGGTTCCGCAGCGATGTCACTCTGTTATGTGGCCGCCGGACGTCTCGATGGCTATGCCGAACAATATATCGGACAGTGGGACTTCATGGCAGGCGCTCTTCTTGTACAAGAGGCTGGTGGTACAGTCACTGATTACACTGGCGACGCCGACTTCACCTATGGTAACAGTGTCATCGCCACCAACGGCCTTATACAGCAAGACATTCTGTTTGCTACATCTGATGCAAACCACTCTGACTAAGCTTAACCCCTTCAATGCACCCAACTAAAAACTGAGATTATGAGACGAAAGAAGACAATCATGATGGTTCTCGCAGCCACACTATTGGTTACATCCTGCGGAGAGGAAAAACGCAAAAGGCACGATGCTGCCCAATATAAGACAATGATTGTAAGCCGGAAGGATATGACCCTGGAACGTCAATATAGTGCAAAGCTCACCGGACGTCAGATTGTAGAGGTGCGGCCGCAGGTATCGGGCTGCATCACCCGTATACTCACCGGCGAGGGTCAGGCCGTCCGTAAAGGACAGACGCTGTTCATCATCGACCAGGTGCCTTACCGTGCTGCATTGGAAGTGGCTGTGGCCGCCCGCAAGAGTGCAGAGGCCCGTCTGGCTACGGCACGGATGAACTACGATAACGAGACCCGACTTCAGGAAGGACATGTAGTTGGCGACGTATCTGTACAGACCATGCGCAATGCCCTCTATGAGGCAGAGGCCGCATTGGCTCAAGCCAGGGCACAGGAAGTGAACGCCCGCAACAACCTGAGTTATACAGAGGTGAAGAGTCCCGTCAGTGGTGTGGCCTCAATGATTCCCTGGCATGTAGGATCACTCGTCAGCAGTAGCATCAGTGAGCCACTGGTGACGGTAGCCGACGACTCGGAGATGTACGTCTACTTCAGCATCAGCGAGAACCAGGTGCTCGACCTCATCTCGCAGTATGGTTCCGTGTCAGCGTTCATCAGCAAGGCTCCAGCTGTCAGTCTTCGTCTGAGCAACGGACAGATGTACGAGCAGAAAGGCAGCATCAGTGCCATCAGCGGAACGGTTGACACACAGACCGGAGCCGTCACGCTGCGCGCTTCGTTCCCCAACAGCGAACATCTGCTGCACAATGGCGGCAGTGCTACGGTGGTCGTACCCACACACCGCCAGCAATGCATCGTCATTCCTAAAGAGGCGACCTACGAGTTACAGAACCGTTCGTTCGTCTATCGTATCATCAACGGCAAGACCAAGGCCACGCCTGTCACCCTGTTCTCGCAGGATAACGGTAGAGAATATATCGTCGAAGAAGGCATCAGCGAAGGTGACACCATCATCGCCGAAGGTGCCGGACTGCTGAAAGAAGGAATAGAAGTGAAGAGTGAAAAGTGAAGAGTGAAGAATTTGCTACCGCATAGAGGATTATGAACGTAAAGACCTTTATAGACAGGCCGATCTTGTCAGGAGTGATTTCTGTACTGATGGTGCTCGTGGGCATCATCGGACTGAGCCAACTCGCCCTCGAGCAGTTCCCAGAGATAGCCCCTCCTACCGTCCGTATCCTAGCATCATACACAGGCGCTAACGCTGAGACCGTACAGAAGAGTGTCGTCGTCCCCCTGGAGGAAGCCATCAACGGTGTAGAAGGTATGATGTACATGACATCGTCAGCCTCAAACAACGGCACCGCCAGCATCGGCATCTTCTTCCGTCAGGGCACAGACCCCAATATGGCGATGGTGAATGTACAGAACCGTGCCGCCACCGTACAGGGCCGTCTGCCGAGCGACGTCGTAAAGAGTGGTATCACCGTCCGCAAACGACAGACCTCCAACATCAAACAGATAGCCGTCTACAGCCCAGACTCAACCTTCGACCGTTCGTTCTTGGCCAACTATACAAAGATCAATATCGAACCGCGTCTGAGTCGTATCCCCGGTGTGGGCGAAGTGAACGTGATGGGTGCCGACTACTCCATGCGCATCTGGCTCGACCCGCTGAAGATGGCCCGCTACGGGCTGACGCCAGCTGATGTGACACAGGTACTCAACGAGCAGAACGTTGAGGTGGCCACAGGTACGCTGGGGGCTGAGAGCGAGAACACATTCCAATACGTACTGAAATATCGCGGCCGCTACGAGGAAGAGAAGGAATACGAACAGTTGGTCATCCGCTCGCTGCCCAGTGGTGATGTCTTGCACATCGGCGACATTGCCCGTGTGGAACTAGGTTCACAGAACTATAATATAATAGGTGAGACCAACGGTAAGCCTGGCATCAACATCAGCATCAACCAGGTGGCAGGTTCCAATGCCAACGAGATCATCAAACAGATAGACCGTGAGGTGGAGGAGATACGCCATTCTCTGCCGCCAGGCATCGTCATCGAGGATCTAGAGAGCAAGAAAGACTTCCTCGACGCCTCCATCGCCAGCGTGGTAGAGACCCTGCTCGAAGCCCTGTTGTTGGTGATTCTCGTCGTGTGGTTATTCCTTGGCAGCTGGCGCGCCACTGTCATCCCCGCCATCGCCATCATCGTATCGCTGATCGCCACCCTGGCCGTCATCTACGCCATCGGTTTCTCGCTGAACATGCTCACACTCTTTGCCCTCGTACTGGTCATTGGAACGGTGGTCGATGATGCCATTGTGGTCGTCGAGGCCGTTCAGGCACGATTAGAAAGTGCAGAAGGGAGTAACTCAAAACAGATGACCGTACAGGCCATGCACGGCATCACCTCGGCACTGGTCACCACCACACTTGTCTTTATGGCGGTCTTTGTGCCCGTCTGTTTCATCGGTGGCGTCACAGGAACCTTCTACACACAGTTCGGACTCACGATGGCCATCGCTGTGGGTATCTCATTGTTCAATGCCCTGACCCTCTCCCCTGCCCTCTGTGCGTTGTTGATGAAGACAAAGAGACAAGGAGTTCAAGGAGTTCAGGGAGTTCAAGACAATAGATCTGCGACTGGTGGTAAAGTCCAGAACTTCTTGAACTTTATGTCCACCTGTCTCCAAAAAATCACCCTCCGCTATCAGCATGCTGTGGCTGGATTCATCCCCCGTCGTTGGCTCGCTGCTGGCCTTGTCGTTCTCGCTATCGTCTGCCTCGGCTGGATGATGCGCACCACGAGGACAGGACTCGTACCCAACGAAGACATGGGTACCGTATTTATTAATGTACAGGCTGCGCCAGGCAGCAGTCTCCACGAGACCTACGGCATTCTGAAACAGATAGAGGCCCGTATCAAAGACCTGCCGCAGCTACGCATCTACTCACTCATTGCAGGCAACAGCAACAGCTTCGAGCAGTCGTCGTCGAATGGTAACTTCACGCTGAAACTCAAGAATTGGGGCGAGCGCAAGGGCAAGGGCGACGACGTGCAAAGTGTGGTGGAGGAAATCTATCGTCGCACGGCCGACATTGCCAATGCGAAGATTCAGGTGAACACGCAGAACATGCTGCCAGGTTTTACACGAGTCAACGGTTTCGAGCTCTATATCCAGGACAAGCACGGCGGTACCATCAACGACCTGTATAACTACACCAACCGCCTCATAACAGCCCTTAGCGAACGCCCGGAGATCAGCCGTGCGTACACGAATTTCTCGCTGAAATATCCGCAATACCGGGTTGAAGTCGATGCCGCCCTGTGCAAGCGCCGAGGGGTATCGCCAAGCGATGTACTCGCAGCACTCAGCGGCTATATCGGCGGCTCTTACGCCTCCAACTTCGTACGCTTCACCAAACTCTATCGCGTGATGGTACAGGCATCGCCGGAATACCGTCTCGACACGGAGTCGCTCAACAATATCTTCGTACGCAACAACCAGGGCGAGATGTCGCCCATAGGCCAGTATCTCACACTGACGCGTGTCTATGGCTCCGAGACGCTGATGCGTTTCAACCTCTTCCCCAGCATTCAGGTCGGTGGAACGGCTGCCGAAGGCTACAGCAGCGGACAGGCCATCAACGCCATCCGTGAGACAGCCGCCGAAGTATTGCCCGAGGGCTACGGCTACGAATTTGGTGGTATGACCCGTGAGGAGGCTTCGGCAGAGAACACCACGATCCTGGTCTTCGTAATCTGTATCATCTTCATCTACCTCATCCTCTGTGCGCTCTATGAGAGTCTGTTCATCCCTCTAGCCGTTATCCTGAGCGTTCCCTTCGGACTCGCAGGCT
Organism: Prevotella sp.; assembly: GCA_016283605.1. Taxonomy (GTDB): domain Bacteria; phylum Bacteroidota; class Bacteroidia; order Bacteroidales; family Bacteroidaceae; genus Prevotella. The sequence goes on along the minus strand of JAEENF010000052.1, from coordinate 4,223 downwards.
CGTTCCTCTTCGCCAGAATATGGGGACTGGAGAATAACATCTACATGCAGACGGGACTCATCATGCTGATCGGTCTGCTCTCAAAGACCGCCATCCTGCTTACCGAATACGCCACCACCCGCCGTCGGCAGGGCATGAGCATCGTCGAGGCTGCCCTCGATGCCGCAGCCGTCCGTCTGCGTCCGATCCTGATGACGTCGCTCACGATGGTCTTCGGACTGTTACCGCTGGCACTTGCCACAGGCGTCGGAGCCAACGGCAACCACTCTCTCGGCGTCGGCACCATCGGTGGTATGGTCGTCGGCACCATCGCACTGATATTCATCGTACCCGTACTCTTCGTGATTTTCAAGACCATTGAAGAGCGGTTCTATCACAAATAAAAAAGGGAGGCGATGTCATCCCGACATGGCCTCCCCACAATAAACTTATATAATAATACACGTATTAAGTTCTTACTCAGGATTCAACAAGTGGAAATAGTCGAGGGGCTCATCGTCTGTCTGCGCCGATGAACCCAAAGCCAATAGCCAAAAGCCAATAGCCAGTCTTATTCTCATAATCTGCCTTTTTCCGCACCGCATATCCCTGTACGGCCGTACTATCGTTTTTTCTGGCAGGTCTTCTGACTTTCCCCAGTCTGCTCTACCTTCCCGACATTTGTCAGTGGCGTTATACGAACAGGCTCTTTCTAAGGGGGATTACAGCTGCAGGTACAGTCCCGGACTTTCACCGGATTCCCTTACATCGTGGCGGCTTCGGCCACCAGATTGCCATGTTTTCGGCGACAAAGATACAAAAAAGCCCGCAAAGTTCCAAATTTTTGCGGACTTTTTCATCAAACGACTCATGGGGACAGGTCCCGTGAGTTGTTGAATCACTTTGTGAGCTCGAAGCCTACACGCGCACCGTCGGCACTCTTGGCGAGCTTGCTGACAGCCTGGACAGCAGCAGTATTGCTGACCTTGCCTTCCTTCTGGAGGATATTGGCCATCTGCTGGGCGTCGAACATCAGGCCCATTCCCTTCTCGGTCTTTGTCACGTTGCCCTTGATGGTCTCGGTAGCCGTCTTGAGGGCGATTTCACCGTTCTGGGAGTTGTAGTTGTAGGTTCCGCTGAACGGGATGCCGTTGACCTTGGCCGAGAACTTGTTGCCGGCAAGGAACGAGAAGGACGTGTTGCCTCGGTTGATGCCGATGTTGCTGTAGTTGCTGGCCAGCGACGAAGCCATGTTGGTAATTGCAGTACTTCCTCCGGCCTTTGTCAGAGCCTGCTGGGTAGTAAAGGCTGCGCTGGGAGCATTGTAGTTCCAGCTGCCAAGGATACCCGACTGGTCGTAAGTCATTCCACCTAACAGCACCTGGCCCAATACTGCGCCAAGCACATTGCCCCACGAATTGTTGTTTGAACCGGCAGTAGTACCCGTTCCGAGTCCGGTTGTCATGCAGCTCGACATCATCAGTGCCACAGCTACGAGAAGTGTCAAATAAGTTTTCTTCATAATGCTATAGAGATTAACCAGTGAATACTATTTGGGGGCAAAGATAGCATATTTCAGCGAATTATACAAATTTCCGCGATAAAAATTTGTCTTGGCGGGCACACTCTTCAGTTTCTTACTTTTTCTGTTTCGGCAGGTCGCCGATACGCGTCACTTTAAAATCTGTGCCAGAGAACCACTGGGCGCGGCAGGGCTGACCCGTGAAGTCTTCATCGGAAGATAGGCCGTAGGCTATGGAGTCGCCAGTGACTATGATGTTGTCGATGCTGACGTCATACCACCCCATATCGGGTTTACCGTCCAGATTCTCATAGACAGGAATCGTTTCGAGCCTGACGCTGTCGCCGATGGCATAGACACAGGCCCCAGGCCCCTCTGCCCTGACCACACAGTCGAGACGATAGACACCAGGCTTGACGGCCTCCTTGCGCTCCACCTGAAACACCTCCTCGCAGTTTTCATTGTAGACATCCAGGAAGCGCAGATTGTGATTGCCGTCATACTCTCCACAGTAGGTATAGTGGTCACAGTTCTCGGCCTTGATCAGATTCCAGTCGCCTTTGCGTAGGAATCTCTTGTCTTCGTGGCTCATCATCACCCCTTGATAGGAATATTTCTCTCGCATCAATTCATTATATTCCTCTTTTTCCTGCTCCTGAATCCAGACGAGTGCAGGGAACAGACAGCACAGCGATGCCACCCACAGCACAATCCACAGGATACGCTGTCCGATGCCCATCGGCTGCACCTTTCCTGCCCTTGAGAACAGCATGTGGGCGATGGCATAAAGAGGAATGCAGAGGGCGAGCAACAGACCGATGACGAAAGCAATGACAATCCAGGGATGCACGCTCATCAGTTCGGCCAGATGCAGATCTTCGAATTCGAAAGGCAGAGACATCCGAACTGAAGGAACGGTAAAGACAATCACCAACGACACGATGATCAGCAGCAGACTGACCAGCAGCGCAAAACCGACTACCGAGGCTATCGCCACGAAGAAAGCGGCGAGAATCGAGAATATCACGGAAAATACCGATCCCAGACAGCCGCGACGACGCTGTACAGGCTGCTGGTCATCTACGACGACATCGGCCAGGTTCTGCGGCGTCACCTCCTTACCCTCCATCTCCAACACCTGCTTGGGTGTATCGGCCACAGGAATGGCAATGGCCAGCACGAAATAGAAGATGATAAAGGCCAGGTTGACGTGGAGGAAGTATCCATAGTTAAACCATATTCCGAACAAAGGGAACAGGAAGTTGGAGGCCAATATCAGCAACGCATAGCCAATACGCCACCAGGTGACATCGGAGCCTGTATAGGCCGCAATGCCTGAGAGCACACCAGCCACCATCTTGTCGTTGGGATTGCGATAGAGGCGTTTGCCGGCTGTCCTCGTGCGTACATTATCCCTGAAGCCCTGGGCTGCAGAGCGGAAGGAGTCGTACTTATGGCCGCCGTTGTCGCTCTTCTCTTCCTCGCCAGCTAGTTCCTCGGGCTTGCCGATACGGGTGATGATGTCCTTCACATGCTCGATAGTGATGGCTTCGGTGCCCTGCTGGTTTAACTCTGAAAACAGCTCCGCAATGCGGGCTTCGATGTCGTTGACGATCTCCTCGCCGCCTTCCTCATGGCCGAACGACTGACGGAGCGACTCGATATACTGCTGCAGCAGCTCATAGGCATCCTCATCGATCTGGAAAAGGCGCCCACACAGGTTGATGGTAATATTCTTCTTCATAATACTATTTTTTTCTTTTTGACGACAACTTGGACAACTTTGACAACTTTTTCTTTATTGCCGCAGCGGCAAATGTTGTCTTAGTTGTCTTTGTTGTCGTCTAAATACTTTTGGTTGTTTATTGACAATTGAATGTTTTTGAGATAATTGATAGTGCTAGAGAGTTCGTTCCAAGCGGCATCGAGGCCTTCGAGGAACTTTTCGCCCTCAGGGCTGAGGGCATAGTACTTGCGGGGAGGTCCCTGCGTGGACTCCTGCCACTCGTACTGCAGCAGACCGTCGTTCTTCAGACGGGTCAGCAGCGGGTAGAGCGTTCCCTCCACCACGAGCAACTCCGCATTCTTCAGTTGTTGGATAATGTCACTGGCATACGATGGGCGATGCTTCAGGAGCAGCAACACGCAGTACTCCAGCATCCCTTTCCTCATCTGTGACTTTGCATTCTCGATGTTCATAATCTTGCGTATGATTTGATTTCGGGTGCAAAGATAGGTAAAATACTAGTACCTTGCAATACAAAGTACTAAGTTTTTGCAAAGAATTATATCTATTTAACACTCTGGGGTATGCACGTCTATAAAATAATGTGTACCTTTGCAGACGTAATGGTGATAACCTTTTTGATTGGCTGGCTGCTCGACCTCATCTTTGGCGACCCAGCACGATTGCCACATCCTATTGTGTGGTTCGGCAAGATTATTGCTGCCTTCGAGCACAGTCTGAACAAGGGGAATCATCGTAAACTGAAAGGTGCTCTGACAGCTATCGGACTGATTCTCTTCGTCTTTGTCTTCGCTTGGATGCTTCGAAAGCTTTTAGGCATCTTCGCCCTGTATATTTTCGACGGAACTCATGAGAAAGTATATCAGATACCCGTACTTCTTTATCTTTTCGATATTCTTGCCATCTTCTATTGCTTAGCAGGCACCACCTTGATTCGTGAAGTACGGGCTGTCTTCCTGGCCCTTGATCGCTCAC
>JAEENF010000051.1 GCA_016283605.1 Prevotella sp. | reverse complement strand
GGACGAGGTAACACCTTGGATTGAGGCCTTCGTCAATGCACGTAAATGGATTGAGCAGCGATGAACATCTATTGGGAATCGTTTAAGACCTTCTTTAGAATTGGCATATTCACCCTTGGCGGTGGATATGCCATGATACCTTTGATAGAGGAAGAGGTGGTAAACAAGCACAAATGGGTGGAAAAAGACGAGATGCTCGACTTGATTGCTATTGCCCAGAGTTGTCCTGGCGTGTTTGCTATCAATATTGCCATCTTTATCGGCTATAAGCTGCGTAAGACAAAAGGCGCCATTGCCACCACCGTCGGCACGGCTCTACCCTCGTTCCTCATCATTCTGGCGATTGCGATATTCTTCAGTCAGTTTAAGGAGAATAGGGTAGTGGCAGCTATCTTCCGTGGCATCCGTCCTGCCGTCGTGGCCCTCATCGCGGTGCCTACATTCCGCTTAGGACAACGGGCGAATTTGAATAAGTTCACCATCTGGATCCCAGTCGTCTGTGCCCTCGCCATCTGGGCTCTCGGCGTCTCACCTATCTATATTATTATCATTGCTGGTCTCGCCGGCTATCTCTACGGCATGTATATCAAACCTACTGAGTCATGATCTTCCTGTCGCTATTCATCACATTCTTCGAGATTGGCCTTTTTGGTTTTGGTGGGGGCTATGGCATGCTCTCGTTGATTCAGCACGAGACGGTGGAAGCGCATCACTGGCTCTCAACCTCCGAGTTTACTGATATCGTCGCCATTTCGCAGATGACACCAGGTCCTATTGGTATCAACTCTGCGACTTACTGCGGATATACTGCTATCCATAACGCTGGCTATGGTCATCTGATGGCTGTCCTGGGCTCTGCCACAGCGACCTTTGCGCTGGTCTTGCCTTCGCTGATATTGATGATTCTCATCAGTAAGATGTTCATGAAGTACATGAACACGCCGTTGGTACAGTCTATCTTTACAGGTCTTCGTCCAGCCGTTGTGGGCCTTCTCGCAGCAGCCACCCTTTTGCTCTGTAACAAGGAGAACTTCTCAACGCCTTTCGAAAATCCTTGGCAGTTCTTCATCAGTTGCGCCCTGCTCGCCGCCACAGCCTTCGGCACGGGCTATCTGAAGATTAATCCCATTCGCATGATCTGCTACGCAGGCTTTGCAGGATTGCTCTTATTGTATTAGATAAAAGGACAAGGTTGTTCGAACGACATCCGACGCTTTGTCTTAGGATGCGATAGTTCCAGATAGTCACAATGCAGGCAAAGTCGTTCTGCACTATCTTTTCTTCCATAGAGTTCATCGCCAAGAATCGGACAGCCGAGGCCATCGGGATGTGCACAGTGTACGCGTAGTTGATGTGTACGTCCTGTGTGAGGATAAAGGGCAATAAGTGTGGAAGAGTGATGTTTGCTGAGAACCTGGTATTCTGTGACTGCAGATTTGCCATGTTGGTAATCGACGATCTGAAGGGGACGGTTCATCGGATCGCTGTGCAGAGGTAATTCTATACGTCCATGCGACTGCAACACAGTACCATCCACCAAGGCCACATAACGTTTCTTGACCGTCCGTTTCACAAACTGTTCCTGTAAGATATGGTAAGCTTCCATGTTCTTAGCTACAACGAGAAGACCTGAAGTCCATTGGTCCAGCCGATGCACAGGTATCGCCTCCGGCCATCGTTCTTTAGCCCATGAGGCTACAGAGAACTCTTCTGTTCGTCCTGGCACACTGAGTAGTCCTGACGGTTTGTTAAGCACCGCCATTACCTCGTCTTCATAGATGATTTCTGGCGTCAGATGAGTGTAGTCTGTCTCCTCAGGATTAGGATCCACCTCGAGCCCCTGCATCATCCACGTGAGGACAGGCTTGCATTTCCCTCGACAAGCCGGATAGAACTGCCCATGATGACGGATCATGCTTTTGGGAGAAGGCCCCCACCAGAACTCAGCCATGCAGACGGGTTTCAGACCATGCTGATAGGCATATTGCAAGAGCTTGGGGGCACAGCAGTCACCAGTCCCTCCTGGGGGAAGCGGATATTTCTTCCTGATCTTTGGCGAGTTGTGGTAGTCCTGCCAGATGTCCACCAAATCTTTCTCCTCACCTTTCGCATTCAGGATACGATACTGACGGAAAAGCCAGAGTTGCAGATCCTGTGACATCTGCTTATGGCCATCTGAAGCCGAAATCTCACGTTCTTTGGTCTTGAAATAGCCGTCAGGCTGTTGGGCATCGAAGATCGGCGGTACAAAGTACTCCCAATCATTGCGTCCTTCCAACAAGCCCGAATACGCCGCCAAGAATCCTCCCTCTACCACCAGCACACCAAACATCTTGCCTTCTGTGGGATTAATCCGTTCTATCTCCTTCTTCACCTCCTCTGCGGCAAGGATACACAACGGATGAGGCTCATAACAGAAGGGATAGGTAAACCGTTCTGGTTTCTGGAGGTCAGTGTGTAAGGGATGAAGAGGCGACATGACTAAAGGTCGTCACTATTGAGAAGGTCGAGACATTTCTCTACAGGAATACCCTTGTTTCTGTCAGGCGTATCCTTATAGCGGTCTATCATGCGGAAGACGGTATCCATCGCCGTACGCGTGGATTTCTTCAGTGTCTCTCCGTTCAACAGATGACCGATGAGTACAGCCGAGAAGATATCACCTGTGCCATGGAACAAACCAGGGATCTCATGATAGCTGAGGTGGAAATAGGTGTTGTCGAAGTGATTAAAGCCTGCAACAGCGTTCATGCCGTCGATCTTGCAACTGGTGATGAGTGCCGACTTACAGCCGATGTCACGCAACTTATCCAACAGATCGCCGGCTTCCTCCCACGAGATACCTTCCATCTTGATGGGGGTGTTGGTCAGATAGCAGGCCTCCGTATAATTAGGGAAAGTAAGGTCGGCCACAGAGACCATCTCACGCATCAGTTCCACCTGACGTTCAGTCATACCGTTGTAGAGTCGTCCACCATCGCCGAGGATGGGATCTACGAACACCATCGTACCTAGACGGCCCTGTTCCTGACAGTAGCCTGCCACGAGACGGGCCTGTTCGTCGCTGAACATCAGACCCGTGCAGACGGCATCAAACGAGAAACCGAGTTCCTTCCATACGGGCAGTGTGTTACGGATATATTCGGTGGTATCCTGGATGTTAAACTTTCCGTAATCGAGCGTATTCGACACCAAGGCTGTGGGCAGACTGTAGGTGGGAATACCCAGATACGATAATATCGGCAGCATGGCACCCATGCCTACCTTGCCGTAGCCCACAACATCGTTTATCAGCAATATCTGTTTCATTTCGGCTGCAAAGGTACAAAAATAATTTGGAAACAAAAAAGATTTATAACGACAACTTGGACAACAATGACAACATTTTGATGATGACATCATGTCATCTGATATGTTCAAGTAAAAAAGTTGTCCAAGTTGTCCATGTTGTCGTAAAAATAAAGTACCTTTGCAGCGAAATTATGGCAAATCAACAGACATCGCCGATATTGGCGCTTCAGCAACAACGGCTATTGCTCCAGATGGAATATGCAGCCGAGAAGGATACCTACCGCAAGCAGACCGAAGAGATGGGGCTGCAGCGGAAGGTGAAGCGTGGTGATGCCTGGTGGCCCCTGAAGATGGGGAAGAGCTATTACAATTCGCTGAACCAGCTCGTCGTAGAGGTGTTCCGTCAGGGCGATGATGATGAGATAGAACACAACTTCGAGTTCGGAAGACCCGTGGTCTTCTTTACTGCAGCGGTAGCAAATTCTTCACTCTTCACTCTTCACTCTTCACTTAAATACTTCCCCTTTACCGCTACCGTCAGCTACGTCGATGGCGACCGTATGGTTGTCGCAGTGCCGGATAATGGCCAGCTGATCGATGTACAGGGTGCAGAGAACGTAGGAATCCAACTCTTCTTCGACGAGACGAGTTACAAGATGATGTTCGAGGCCCTCGACAGGGTGATACGTGCAAAGGGTAGGTTGGGGTATCTGAGAGATCTCTTTTATACGCCTGGCATGAAGGCCGAGACCTTCAGTTTTGCGTCTTTGCATTTCCCCTATCTGAACCAGACGCAGGAGGATGCCGTCAACAAGGTCTTGCGGGCGAAGGATGTGGCTATCGTTCACGGCCCTCCAGGAACAGGAAAGACCACAACCCTCGTGGAGGCCATCTACGAGACCCTCCGTCGAGAAAACCAGGTGCTGGTCTGTGCACAGAGTAATATGGCTGTCGACTGGATCTCTGAGAAACTCGTGGATCGTGGCATCAATGTCCTGCGTATCGGCAATCCTACACGTGTCAACGACAAGATGCTCTCATTTACCTACGAGCGCCGTTTCGAGGCTCATCCTGACTACGAACTTCTGTGGAGCATCCGCAAGGCCATCCGTGAGTTAAGGGCCCATCGCAAGCGTGGCGACGAGAAGTACCATCAGAAACTGGAGCGCTTGAAGGAACGGGCTACGGAACTCGAGGTACGTATCAACGCCCAACTCTTTGGCGAGGCGCGTGTCATCGCCTGTACCCTCGTGGGATCGGCGAATCGTCTGCTGGAGGGACAGAAGTTCGGCACCCTTTTCATCGATGAGGCTGCACAGGCTTTGGAGGCAGCGTGTTGGATACCCATCCGCAGGGTGTCGCGTGTGGTCTTTGCTGGCGATCACTGTCAGCTGCCGCCAACGGTGAAGAGTTTTGCCGCCCTGAAGGCAGGACTCGGCAAGACGCTCATGGAGCGTATCGTGGAAAGCCATCCTGAGACGGTCACCCTGCTGAAGATGCAGTACCGTATGAATGAGGAGATCATGCGTTTCTCCTCCGACTGGTTTTACGGCAATCAGGTGGAATCGGCTCCAGAAGTGAAATACCGCTCCATCCTCGATCTCGACATCCCCATGACGTGGATTGATACAAGTGAGTTTAGTGGAGAGTTGAGAACTGAGAGTTTAGAGTTTGCTGCCGCGACACCTTCAGCAGCAGGGACAGCGGTAGCAAACTCTCAACTCTCAACTCTACACTCTCAACTCTTCCGTGAGGAGTTCGTCGGCGAGTCCTTCGGCCGCATCAACAAAGCTGAGGCCGAACTGACGCTATTGGCACTGGAGAACTATTTCAAGAAGATTGGCAAGGAGCGCATCCTCGAAGAGCGCCTCGATGTGGGCGTCATCTCACCTTATCGTGCCCAGGTGCAGTATCTGCGCCGACTCTTCAAGAAACGCGAGTTCTTCAAGCCCTATCGCAGTCTTATCAGCGTGAACACCGTTGATGGCTTCCAGGGACAGGAGCGCGACATCATCCTCATCTCTCTGGTTCGTGCCAACGATGAGGGACAGATCGGTTTCCTGCGTGACCTGCGTCGTATGAATGTCGCCATCACCCGCGCCCGCATGAAACTCATCATCCTCGGCGATGCCTCAACGATGACGCGCCACCCCTTCTACAAAAAGCTCTACGAATATATCGATGCGTTATAAAGCGAATAGAAGGAAAAGATTAAAGTGTCTGAAGTGACAGAACAAAAGCGACATGGCATCCCATTCCCGAGCTTTGCTCGCCTACCCGTAGCCTTTGGCGCGGTGTATCAGCCAGTTCGAGCATACCGCCTTGCTGAATCACCATTCTGCGACTTAGAGACAAGCCGATTCCGCTACCGCTTCGTTTGGTGGTGAAGAATGGTACAAAGAGTGACTGGCGA
>JAEENF010000050.1 GCA_016283605.1 Prevotella sp. | reverse complement strand
GAGACCATCCTCGCGGAGTTCCTGATTGACGTTGTCGAGACCGATCTTATCCAGTTTGTCGATGGCTACAGTGATATCCACAATCTTCTCGGCAGCACCGATGACTTCGGCTATTCCGGTGAGAATCTTGCGGTTATTAATCTTGATCTGAACGCGAACGCCAAAACGACTGAATACAGTATCGACGATCTGCATCAGCTCTACCTCGTTCAGCAACGAGTCAGAACCAACGATATCGCCATCAAACTGCCAGAACTCACGATAACGTCCCTTCTGCGGACGATCGGCACGCCACACGGGCTGCATCTGATAGCGCTTGAAGGGCAACTGGAGTTCTTCGCGATGCATCACCACATAGCGGGCAAAAGGTACGGTGAGGTCGTAACGCAAACCCTTTTCACAGAGTTTCGCTGCTAAATGGAGCGAATTACGCTCAGCCAGTTCCTCGGGTGTCACCTTCGAGAGGTAGTCGCCAGAGTTCAGCACCTTAAACAGCAGCTTGTCGCCCTCTTCGCCATATTTGCCCATCAGCGTGCCAAGGGTTTCCATAGCAGGGGTCTCTATCTGCTGAAAGCCATAGAGCTGATACACCTGTTTGATGGTGTCGAAAATATAATTACGTTTCGCCATCTCCATAGGCGAAAAGTCACGTGTTCCTTTGGGTATACTTGGTTTCATCTTGACTATAGAGATTTGACTATAGATTATAGATTTATTTGCGGACAATCGTCTGGTCGCGGTCAGGACCAATGGAAATTATCTTGATAGGTGTCTCGAGCTGGGCCTCCAGGAATTTGATGTAGTCCTTGAACTCCTTCGGGAACTGATCCTCGCTGGTAAACTTGGTCATGTCGGTTTTCCAGCCTGGCAGCTCCTGATATACGGGTTCAATGCCATCCTCGATGTTGTATGGGAAGTAGTCGATTTCCTGTCCGTTCTGCTTATAAGCTACGCAAGCCTTGATGGTGTCAAAGCCATCGAGCACATCGCTCTTCATCATGATGAGTTGGGTAACACCATTCACCATAATAGAATACTTCAGGGCAACCAGATCGATCCAACCGCAACGACGCTCACGCCCCGTAACGGCACCATATTCATGACCCAGATCACGAATCTTCTTGCCTGTTTCATCGAATAGTTCTGTAGGGAATGGACCAGCACCAACACGAGTGCAATAGGCCTTCATGATACCATATACATCGCCGATCTTGTTAGGACCAATACCAAGACCAGTACAAGCACCGGCACAGATGGTATTTGAAGAGGTCACAAAGGGATAACTGCCGAAGTCGACATCGAGCATCGTACCCTGGGCACCCTCACAGAGCACACTCTTACCGCTCTTCAGGATGTTGTTGATCTCATGTTCTGAATCCACGATAGGGAACTGGCGCAGATATTCAATACCCTCCAGCCATTTCTTCTCCACCTCGGTGATGTCGTAGTCGAAGTTCAACGACTTCAGGATAGACTCATGACGAGCCTTCGCCTTGGCATATTTTACTTCAAAGTTTTCAAGTATATCTCCTACTCTCAGACCGTTACGGCTCACCTTGTCCGTATAAGTCGGACCAATACCCTTACCAGTAGTACCTACCTTATCCTTACCCTTCTGGGCCTCATAGGCTGCATCGAGCACACGATGGGTAGGCATGATGAGATGGGCTTTCTTGGAGATATGGAGACGGGAATGGAGATCATGACCGCTGGCCTCGAGGGCCTTAGCCTCTTCCATGAAGAGATCCGGAGCCAGCACCACGCCATTACCGATGATGTTCACCTTACCACCCTGGAAGATACCAGAGGGAATAGAACGTAGCACATACTTCTGGCCTTCAAACTCCAGTGTATGACCAGCGTTAGGACCACCCTGAAAACGGGCTACCACATCGTACTTGGGGGTCAGTACATCGACCACCTTACCTTTTCCTTCATCACCCCACTGCAATCCGAGCAGGACGTCAACTTTTCCTTTGTTCATATCTTTTCTGTTGTTTTTAATTTCTTTATTCTCCTCAATCTGGTCATCTTGGCCTGACAAGTGCTACAAACCCCATAAATATAGAGTGAGAACCCGTCTTTACGGAAACGCTTTAGATGGACTTCGTCAATAGCATCCGTAATAATACTGGACTTTACTTCAACAACCTTCCCACAGATGGTACAGATCTGATGGCAATGGCTCGTATTGTCATAACAAGCCTCATAGGCCGTCGTTCCTTGAAAACGATGGCGGATAACAAGCCTGAGTTTCATAAACAGATTGAGTGTGTTGTAAAGCGTAGCCCTACTGACAGGGAAATTATACTTCTCCGACAACAACTCACTCAGTTCATCCAGTGTAAAATGACCTTCTGTATTATAAATTGCCCTTAAAATCGTAAAGCGCTCGGGTGTCTTGCGATGATTGTTCATCTCAAGATAATTGTTGAGAATGCGCTCAACAGACTCTAATACAGCAAGTTTTTCACCTTTTGCCATTTATAAATCCTTGAAAACCGCACAAAGGTACAAACTTTCAAGGAAATAAAAGAGAGATAATTTATAAAAAATCTAAATTAGCACGTTTTAGTGAGCTTTTGGCAATCCTTTCATACACCAAACCCAATTCCGCAAAGCGTTGGATAGATGAATAAGCCGCCTTCCTGACGGCCAGGCTATCGCCCTCAAGAGCGACGAGAGCCTGATCGATAAACTCATTGATACCTCGCTCATTGGGTTCCTGTTTGTTCATAAACAAACGTGTGAGAATATGGAATCCGCATAGTTGATAAAGCGGCTTGTCTGTGGCAATCCATTCGTACGCCTTCTGTGGTGCGAAAGGCAGATACTGATATAAGTTAAAAGCGGCCTGCTCAGCCACTTCCTGCGATACCGTCTGTTCCATCCAAATCTCCACCACCTCAGGCAATATCTTTTCCGGAGGCATCACCATCGTGGCCAGAATCTTACACTCACGCACATCTTCCTTCCATAGAGCAATGGCCAGATCGTAGTTCTTTCCGATTTCATCAGCCTTCTCCTTCAGACGAGGAAGGGTGGCGCCCCAGTTCAACTTATACACCACGCCCTTGTCTCGCATGGATTTGGAGACGGCACCGTCCATCATCTGACGGAACGACTGTTTGATCAACTTAACCTGTTCCTTAACTTCCATCGTCTAAATGAGTGTTCCGTACTCCGCACTGTAACGAAGCATCTGGTGTGAATAACTCTCACTATAATTCACCTGCACATCACAGATTTCTCCTGACGCATCATAAACAGGCAACAGCATCGGATTAATGAAGCCCTTATAAGGCGCTAGATTCAGCTTCTGATAACGTTCCAGAACTTCGGCATGCAACTCAGGATCGACCTTTACCGCATAACGTTCCACCAGTTGACGGGCTGCCTCCAGATCGCCCTCGCTCTTGATACGCTGCACCTCAGCCAACAGACGGGCTATAAGACTGCGCAACTGTGGATAGTCGGAAATCTCCAGATAAGTCTTTCCTTCACGTTTCACCAGTTTCATCGCCGTTCCATTCTCATAGCACCAATGGGCAATAAGTGCACGGTTACGCATATGGGCCTCTTCTATCTGATGACCTGGAGTGATACGAATGAGCTGGGTCATCATACCGTTCATCATATAGGTATAGTACTGCGACTGATAGGCCTTATCGTCAGGCAACAGACCTAACTCCACCAGTTTCATGTCAGCAATATAATAGAGTCCAAAAAGGTCAGCCCTCGCCTCCTCTATCGTGTTACCATAGGCCTTCAGCGCATCTGGATCCACGCCAGGCAGCAACTGCCCACTACCGTGTCCAAGACATTCGTGCAGATCGGTATGCAGGTCATCACACATATCCCCGTATTTCTCGATGATATCGAGCGTAGGTTTGTCAATGACGAACTCCTCCTTGAAACCATTGCCATGAGCCGCCTTGTTATAGGCATCGGTGATATTACTGATGGTAATACTCTTGCTGCCGTATTGTGCCCGGATCCAGTCGGCATTAGGCAGGTTAATACCAATAGCCGTGGAAGGATACTCCTCACCACCAAGCATGGCGGCACAGATGACATTCGCCGACACGCCCTTCACTACTGGCTTGCGGAAACGGGGATCTACAGGCGAATGATCTTCAAACCACTGAGCGTTTCTGCTGATGGTCTGCGTACGATGGGTAGCCTCTTCATCGATATATTCCACCAGACCTTCCCACGAGCCTTTCAGTCCCAAAGGATCACCATAGACCTCGATAAATCCGTTGATGAAATCTATCGCAGAATCATGCTCACCAACCCATTCAATACAATATTTATTGAAAACGCTTAAATCGCCTGTCTCATAATATGTTATAAGAAGAGTGATAATCTCTTTTTGATATTCATTCTCTGCTACTTCAACAGCTTTCTTGAGCCAAAAGACTATCTGTCGGATGGCATTCGCATAACGTCCTTCCGACGACCACACCAGCTCCTTTATCACCCCGTCTTCTTTGACCAGCGTAGAATTCAAACCATACGATGGCGGTTCTGGATCATCAGAATGTTGCTGCTTCATAGCCGAATAGAAATCCTCCACTTCCTGTTGCGTCACGCCCTCATAGAAATGACACGCAGAAGTCTGTACGAGATCCTCACCGTTGGCCTTATTCACACGTTTGGGAAGCACGGAAGCATCGAAGATCACGGGGAAGAGTTTACGACACAGATCCTCTACAGTCTCACCCTCCCTCAACGGAAGACGTTCCGCATTCACTTGATGCAAGACCGCCCTGAGATAATCGCGACTGAACCCCGGCTCAAACTTTTCACACCCATAGTGATGATAGATCCCATTAGAAAACCATATCCGCTTCAGATAGACCTCAAGGGCCTTGAAGTCAGCTGTTTCCCTTTCAATGGACGAATCAGTCCACACCACCTCCAACATTTTACGAATGCGAAGATTGTATTTTCCATATTGGTCAAATGTAATGTCTCTCCCCGAAAGAGTAGCCTTCGCCAAATAATAGACTAGTCTTTTCTGACGAAGACTCAATTTTTCAAAGCCATTCAAACGATATCTGAGCAATTGCAAGTCAGCGAATCGCTCATCCTGATAATTGATGTCCACGAAGATCGTCCTCCCTTATCACTCTGCAGTCTTCCTTCTACGACGACTAGGTTGCCTAAGCATGGCCGGATGCTGGGCCAGATGCTTCAGACGGTAGTCGCGGGGGGTCATACCCATAATCTTGAAGAATGACGCATAGAACGACTGACGGTTAGCAAAGCCCACCATGTCGCTGACCTCCTCCATACGAAGGTTCTGGTAACGTTTGTCAACAAGGATAGACATCGCCTCGTCAATGCGGTACTTGTTCACGAATGAAGTATAGTTCATGTGGAACCTGACATTGACGATGGCAGAGATGTAACGCGTATTCGTTCCGAGATCTTCAGCCAGCTTCTTAGCGGAATAATCTTTGTCACGATACTTCTTCTGCATGACGATAATGTTCATTATCTTTTCCTGCATCTCATCCATCAGACGCGGACTTACCAGACTGCGATAAGCCGCCTCTTTTTCTTTCTTTTCTGTAATATTGTACTTTGACATATCAACGGGGATGGTTAAAGACATTATTAAATTCTGTGCAAATGTACGAAAAAATTTCAATAGTTGTACAAAAAATCTTGATTTTTTTTATAAAAAGATGAAAAAAACTCGGAAAATGTGTCACTTTTTGCTAAAATCGAGACTCCAAGAGCGGTTATCCCCAATTTTTTTTGTATCTTTGCAGGGCAAAAATCATCAAAGATGGCAAAAAAGAAAATATTATTCATCAATCAGGAGATAGCTCCTTACGTTCCCGACAACACCATGTCCCTCATGGGAAGAGACCTTTCTCAGGCCATTCAGGAGAATGGACACGAGATTCGTACCTTTATGCCCAAATGGGGAAATATCAATGAGCGCAGAGGTCAGTTGCACGAAGTCATCCGTCTTTCAGGCATGAATCTGATTATCGATGACACCGACCATCCACTGATTATCAAGGTCGCCTCTATCCCTACTGCAAAGGTTCAGGTCTACTTTATTGACAATGACGACTATTTCAACAAGCGTCAGATGGGCAAGGACGAATCGGGTGTGGACTATTCCGACAATGGTGAACGCGCCATTTTCTATGCCAGAGGTGTCTTGGAGACGGTGAAGAAATTGCGTTGGGTGCCAAAGGTCATCCACTGTCAGGGTTGGATGAGCGCCGTTGTGCCCCTCTATATCAAGACAGCCTATCACGATGAGCCGTCTTTTGCGAACACTAAGGTGGTTACCTCACTGTTCTCTGACGGTTTGGGCAAACCTCTCGACAAGAACTTCAAACAGTGTGTTGAGTTCCGTGAGGCTACAGCCGATCTGCTCAGTGAATATAGTGATGTCTTCGACTATCAGACACTCTGCAAGCTGGCCATTGCCTATAGCGACGGTATCATTCCTATCGACAAAGACGTGAACCCGGAATTGCTGGACTATGCGAAAGAAAAGAATATACCCATTTTGAAATACAATAGTGACACCTTTGCCGATGACTGCGAGGACTTCTATAATATGTTGGCCCCCGATGAGGAAGAGGTAGAGGAAGAATAAACAACAAACAGGATAAATAACAAATGAAGCTCAAATTCATTACAGCGATTGCATTTTCAGCAATGGCGATAATGTCTTGCGATGAAGACACAACTACCATTGGAGGCTCACTGACAAACAACAACGATAAGTTAGTTGTATCCACCAAGAACTACAACGTCCTGACGCGTTCCGAGATTGTAGACTCCGTCTATTCCCGCGAACGTCAGTGCTATATAGGCCAGGTGAAAGACCCTGAGACCAACGCCCTGATAAAGAGCCTGTTTACGGCACAGTTCTATATGATGGAGGACATCGAAGACGATATGGCTTCCTCAGAAGACACCCTGCTCTATACACCTGACGGAAAGATTGTTGTCGACTCCTGTGTCATTCAGATCTTCCTCGACACAAAGTCCAGCTACGGCGACACACTGACGGCCATGAAACTCAAAGTGTCAGAACTCAACCGTCCTATCGAGGGAGCCGGCATCCACTACACCAACTTCAATCCCGAGGAGAAAGGCTACATCCGGAAAGACGGTCTTCAGGTCAGCAAGATGTTCACCATCCGCGACCTTGTCAGGTCTGACAGTATCCGAAATCTGATCAAGACCAACCTGACCTCTTCATCCGATAACGGCTACAATGATATGCTTCATATCAGTTTGAACAGTCCGTATACCGACAAGAACGGTGTTGAATACCCCAATTACGGTTCCTATATCATCAACCAGTATGCCGAACATCCGGAGTACTTCAAGAATTCCTATACGTTCCTTCATCGTCTCTGTCCTGGATTCCAATTCGAGACCTCTGACGGACTTGGTGTGATGACCCGTATCCAGGAAATCGATATGCTCATGTATTATCCCCACATCTTTGAAGGCGACACATTGCAGGCCTATCTGCGAACGACGTCTACGGAGGAAGTGGTACAGACCAATCAGGTTGTCAACGACCGTCAGGCTCTTCTGAATCTCGTCGAAGACAACAGCTGCACCTATCTGAAGACCCCTTCTGGCATCTATACAGAAGCAACACTGCCTGTCGATGACATCTTAGGAACACATGACAACGACTCGCTATTGTCGGCAAAGGTCATCTTCCAGCGTGAGAACAACCAGATAGCAGCGAAGGAACTGGCCTTCAACACACCGTCAAAACTGTTGATGATCGAGAAGGACAGCCTGAATAATTTCTTCGAAGGCAACAACCTTGCCAACAACACCTACGCTTACCAGACAACGTTGGCTGCCAACGCCTATACCTATAGCAACATCTCCAACCTCATCACGCGCATGTATAAGAATAAAGTGGAAGGCGTGAAGGCAGATCCTAACTGGGTGTCTAAACATCCCAATTGGAACAAGGTTCTGTTAGTACCCATCGATGAGGTGACGATAGCCAACGGTAGCTCATCAAAAGGTACGACGGCCGTTGCACTGAAGCACATGATGGGTCTCACCAGTACCCGACTGATTAAAGGCACAGCCGAGAAGCCCATCACCATCGAAGTCATCTACGCTAAGTTCCAAGACTGATATGGCCGACGGATTCCTCGAGAAGCATCACGAAGACTATGAGGCCCGCAAAGCCGCATGGCTCCGCAAAAAGAAACATCTTCCGAAAGTGAAACCCAGAAATATAGAGCGCCCTGATGATGAGGCGCTCTAATTTTATCCGATAATCTTAAACTTCGCGAACTTTAGCAACAGCTGTTTGGTGCCAGCATTACGGAAATCCACCGTGGCCTTGGTGTTCTCACCTGTACCTTCAAGTTTGATCACCGTGCCGATACCAAAACGCTGATGCTCTATTCTTACGCCTTCATGAAGTTCTGACGCACTGGGTGCAGAGGCTAGCGGACGAGGTGCAACTGCATTATAGACACGTTTAAAGTTCGGGCCAAAGGGATCCACAGGCTTCTCAGGCTGGCGCGGAGGAACTGCGCGAGGCTTCGGATCTGCCTTGAACTGAGTGGCCACAGGCCGAGGGTTCTGCATCCATTCCGAGCTTCGGCTTCCACCATACGAACCGCCTCCATACGAACTGCCAAAAGGAGACTTCCCCCCTCCCGTCTCACCATGCACGTCTATCAGTTGCGGATCAATATCCCTGATAAACCTCGACGGCGTGTCATACTCCATCCTTCCATATCTGAACCTGTTCTGCGCACACGTCAGGATACAATGCTTCTCCGCTCTTGTGATTGCCACATACAGCAACCGCCGCTCCTCCTCCAGCTCGCGCATGGAGTTCGTACACATCGGACTCGGGAAGATATTCTCCTCCAGCCCGACCACAAACACCGTTGGGAACTCCAGACCCTTAGCCGAATGAATCGTCATCAGCGCCACCTTGTCATTAGAGTCGCCATCGTCGCTGTCCAGATCCGTGAGCAGCGCCACCTCCTGCAGGAAGTCAGGCAGATAGATCTCATCGCCCATATCCTCCTCACGTCGGCTCTCCACGAAGTCCTGCATACCACTGAGAAACTCCTCCAGGTTCTCCTGTCGTGAGATGTCCTCCGGATTACGCCCAGAATAGATATCCTTGCTGATGCCCGAGTTCATGATGATATCGTGGCCCAGCGTATAGGCATCCTCCGTCGCCACACGACCTATCCAGCCCTCTATCAGTTCCCTGAAGGCCTGTATCTTCGTCATCGTACCCTTGCTCACGTCCATCGGGAAAAGCACAGGTTCCTTGATCACCTGCCACAGACTCACGCCGTAGGCCTGCGCCGTCTGGATAATCTTTCCCACCGTCGTATCGCCGATGCCGCGAGCGGGATAGTTCACGATACGTTTAAAGGCCTCCTCATCGTTCGGATTGGCGATCAGTCGGAAGTAGGCGATCACGTCCTTGATCTCCTTACGCTGATAGAAGCTCAGTCCGCCGTAGATGCGATACGGGATATTGTCCTTACGCATCTGTTCCTCAAAGCTTCGGCTCTGGGCGTTCGTGCGATACAGAATGGCAAAGTCGCTCCAGTCACAATGGTCCTGCCGCCTGATGCGCTTAATGTCCTGCGTCACGATCATCGCCTCCTCCTTGTCCGAATACGCCGGCTTCAACTGCAGCTTCTCACCGTGTTCGTTCTTCGAGAAGACATTCTTCGGTATCTGCCGTTCGTTGCGCTTAATCAGCGAATTCGCCGCCTGCACGATCAACTGCGTCGAACGATAGTTCTGCTCCAGTTTGAAGAGTTTGGCATCATTATACTGGCTCTGGAAGTTCAGGATATTGTCGATGTTCGCGCCTCGGAACGAGTAGATGCTCTGTGCATCGTCGCCCACGACGCACACCTTCTGACGCTCTTTCGTCAACTGGTAGACAATAGCCTGCTGTGCATAGTTCGTGTCCTGGTACTCATCCACAAGTACGAAGTGGAACTTCTCAACATATTTCCGTCGGATATCCTCGTGGTTTTGGAACATCACCCACGTCTGCACCAGCAGATCGTCGAAGTCCATCGCATTCGCCTGCCGGCATCTTTCCGCGTACC
>JAEENF010000049.1 GCA_016283605.1 Prevotella sp. | reverse complement strand
CCTCTTTTTCTGATTTTTCCTAATGCTGCCATTTTTTAATTTATTTTTTTATATTTTTCTTGTTCTTTTGTTCTTATGCCTAAAAACGCGTGCAAAATTACTAAAAAGGATTGAATTGAGCAAAATTTTTGGAGAATTTTCACTTATTCCACCACTTTTAATCGGACCAACTCGATTTTTGTCGCGGTATTCTTGACGATTTTGAATTCGAAGTGGCCGATACGGACGATCTCGTTCAGTTTCGGAAACGACTGATATTCGTGTAGGATAAGTCCACCGAGCGTCATATATTCGTCACTTTCCGGCAATTCCAGTGCGAACATCTCATTGATCTTCTCAATCTCCAGACGGGCAGAAAGCATGTACTCATGTTCGCCAATCTGTTTGGCCACATGTTTGGTATTGTCGTGCTCGTCCTCTATCTCGCCCGTGATTTCCTCCATGATGTCTTCGAGCGACACCAGTCCTGCAGTACCGCCGAACTCATCGACGACGACCGCCAGCGAGCGTTTCTCTGCCATCAGCTGCTTCATGAGTTTCGAGGCGAGCATCGTCTCTGGGACATAGGAGATTTGACGAACCAAATGGTCAATATGGTCAATGGTCATTGGCCCATGTTCAATGGAAAACATGTCGGAGGAATGGATATAGCCGATAATATGGTCGATATCCTCGTGATAAACCAGTATCTTGGAATGTCCGGACTCGATAAAGGTCTGCATGAGTTGAGCAATGGTAGAAGTATCCTCGACGCCATCGATCTCCGTTCGCGGAACCATACAGTCGCGTACTTTCGTATCAGGGAATTCCAAGGCGTTCTGGAAGATCTTGACTTCCTCACCAATCTCATCCTCATCTTTCGCATTGTCAATACTGGATTGCACCAGATAATCGAGGTCGACCTTAGTAAACTCCTTGTCATCATCGTTCTTCGCCATCTTAACGCCAAAGAGACGCAGGATGCCCTTGGAAAGCAGATTGGCAAAGCGCGAGATGGGCCACAGCAGGATATAGCAGATCCACGCGGGAATGGCAAAGAAGGTGAGCATCGAGTTAGGATTGTTCTTAAAGAGCATCTTCGGCAGAAATTCGCCCGTAAAGAGCACCACCACCGTAGACAAAAGCGTGTCGGCGGTCACTCGCATCCCGTCGCTGAGATAATAGAAGAGCGTCTGGTCGAAGATCTGGGCAAAGAGGACACCATAGACCACAAGGGCGATATTGTTACCCACGAGCATCGTCGATACGAAATGACTGGGATGTTGGTAGAATATCGTCAGACAGCGCTGCGAAAGTCCGCCTTTCTCACGGTCCATCTCTGCCAACATACGGTTACTGGAGACAAAAGCTATTTCCATCCCTGAGAAGAATCCAGAGAACAGCATGGTCACCAAGAGGGCTATAATCAGATCGATCATGATTAATCTGGGTTAGTTTTACGGGCATGTTTCTGAGTCTGTGGACGGAGCATCGGCTCAGGCTGCTGTTGTACGGTATCGCCAGGTGCCGACTGCGACTCTTCTTTCTTTTCAATATCCTCAGTGGTAAACGAGCCTTTGGAGTTGCTGACCGTATAATGAGTCATCCGCTCATCACTCAGGAAATAAGTACCTTGAAGGGTACGCTCGGGTGTCGTCACCTTCGAGAATACATTGGAATATAGTTCATGTTTCAGACCGTCCCACCAAAGCTCCTGACTCTCGTAGAGCAGACCATTGACATTGCGGATGCGAACTCTTCCACGAAGATGCCAGAGTTTCTTCTGGTCATAATACCAAGCCGTATCAGCCTGAACGTATGCCTCAACATGGAACTGCTGGTCAAACTGTTCGAAGAACACACCTTTCTCAAAGGTCCAGCAGCTAGGTTCCCTGACGGTATTCACATCCCACCGCTCAGTGACAACCTTGTATTTGATGACACCAGAGTCGCTGATAAGGGTGTTGACGCCATAGGAGGTCATCACCGATACAGAGTCACGATCGTGGATGGCAGGAGCTGTATGTTCGACAGGCTCTGTACAACTGAGGATTGCCGCCGCTGCTGCAACGGCAATGATTATTCGACCTTCCACTTAGCGAACCACTTTTCGTTAAACGTCAGACCAATGTTCAGACGGAAGGAATTCTCCTTGATAAAGCCATCAGCAGAATTATTCACCCATTGGGCGCTGATATTCAGCATCGAACGGTTATTGTAGCCATTGATGATTGGTATGCCGAAGCCGGCAGAAAGACTGATCTGACGGGGACCATCCTTACCATTAATATAATAATAAGGAGTGGAATAGCCGGCACCGAATCTGTAACGTATACGATCGATGAAACGACGGCTGTTCCAACGCGGACAATACTCGCCACCCACCGTAAACTTATAGTTGTCCTTATACAGCCCATCCTTCAGCATATAGCTGCCCTGAGAATATTCCGGGGATTTCACCTTACCCCAGCGCTGTGTACGGACATCGGCACCGAACATCAACTTAGTACCGTGCGTATAAGAGAAGCCTGCACCAAAACTATGCGGCAATTCCAATGCGTCTGGACAAACATAACGAGAGGTGTCGGCCTTGGTGATAGACGAGTTTGTACTGATAATCAAGCACTCGGCATCAGCCTTCAACGAATGACCTAAATCATAGGTGAGACCAACGGTAAGTAGGTCTTCCTTGCCAATCTTTTGGTCGTACTGGATACCAAAGCCGAGAGTATAGTTGTTTACATCGGCTGAATAGACCTTCGACAAACTGTTGATGGCACTATTGCTCGCTGTCGTCACCCGACGTTCGTAGCCTCCCCACAGATAACCCACGTTAACACCTACAGAAAGTGGTTTAGCGATACGCCATCCAGCACCGAGGAAGAACTCATGGAGTCCACCTTCGCCTTTATGGGTCTCACCAACTGTGGTCTGAACATCTGCAAGGAAGGACGATGAGGAATAACTATATCCCACGTTAGTCAGGGGTAAGACACCAAAAGTGACACCCACATTCTTCCAAGCCCTGAAGGCACCCAACACGTAATCAAAACTACCTGATTTGGCATTCTGCTTCACGCCATTCTCGTTGAAGTTCGTGATTTGTCCGGAGAGTCCCATGTCGAAGAGCATCGTCAGAGAGTCGACGGAAGCATAGGACGCTGGGTTAAGGGGATTCACCTGATTACCACGATGGAAGCCTACACCCAGGCCGTTCATCGCACGGTTAAAGCCCACACCTTCAGGTGCTATCTCACCAAATCCATACTGACTGTAGGGCGAGTTGGTGCTGCCCTGGGCAAAGGCCGTAGTGGTAGCTGCTGCCAACAGCAGACAACCCAATAATTTCTTCATATATTTATGGTCTGTTTTCAATTTTCTTTTTCAAATATTTGAAATCGCGTGCAAAATTATCAAAAAAAAACCGAAGTTATGGCTTTTTCTTCGAAAATATAAGTTATTTTTGCATCGTGAAACATTTTAAAAAGGTATTTAAGACACTACTAAGTGGTATTATCTTACTGATAATCAGTGGGATAAACCCGATTATGGCCCAAAATGAGGTTCAGGACAATTCCGGCAGTTTGGTAACAGAAATTGATCCAATGGACTCTGTAGAGGTCAGTCTGCTCATCTGTTCGCCCCACGAGGAAGTCTACAGCCTCTATGGTCATGCTGCCATCCGTTGGCACGATATGAGGAAGCAACATCCCGAAGAGGGAGAGAGAGACTGGGTCTTTAACTGGGGCATGTTCAATTTCAGCAAGCCTTATTTCGAGATACGGTTTGTGTTCGGACTGACGGACTACGAACTGGCCTGTTATCCTTACAGCGCTTTCTGGCCCAGCTATCAGAAATGGGGCAGCAGCATTACCGAACAGGTGCTGAATCTGACAGGTGCAGAAAAGAGAAGTCTTAAAGCCGCTCTGCAAGAGAATCTGAGACCCGAAAATAAAGTCTACCGCTACAACTATTTCTACGACAACTGCTCGACACGTCCGCGAGACGTCATCGAGGCCTGTATTCAGGGCGAAGTACTGTATCAGGAACGCGAAGACTACAGTCCTACTTTCAGGGAAATGGTACGGGAATGCAACAGAAACCACGACTGGAATAAATTCGGCATCGACCTGCTGTTGGGTATTAAAGCAGACCAGAAAACCAATCGTTCCGAACAGGAATTCCTGCCCATGAACCTGATGCAAGACTTCCTGACGGCTCAGATCTATGTCAACGGCGAATACCGTCCTTTGGTGAAGGAACAGCGTACGCCCGTGCCTCCTGGTGTTCAGATGATCGAACCCGACTTTCCGTTGACGCCCACACAAGTGTCCATTCTGTTGCTCATGTTGTCGGTGGGCATCCTCTGGATAGAATGGAGAAGGAAAAAGACGTTCAAATACTGGGACATGCTGCTGATGACCGTTCAGGGACTTGCTGGTTGTATCCTCACTGTCATGCTATTCTCACAGCATCCGACGACAACGCTCAACCTGAACATCCTGCTGTTTAATCCCTTACCCTTGTTCTTCCTTCCGGCAGTCTTCAAACGTAAGGCCAGCCGTTGGTGGATACTCCAATTCGTGATGCTCGGACTCTTCGCCGTCGGGGCTTTTTTCCAGAGCTATGCCGAGGGCATGGGATTTGTGGCACTATCTTTGCTGTTACGTATCATATCAAATAAAAGAGGAAAACTGTTTTGAAAAATAGGTATCTATATATCACGTTGCTGACTGTGCTGGGTTTTCAGATGGAGATCTCGGCACAGGAAAAGATCAAGTATGCGCCCAGGCTGGTGGTGAACATCACCATCGACCAGTTGCGCTCAGACTATCTCGAGGCCTTTTCCCCACTCTACGGCAGCGACGGTTTCAAACGACTGCTCTCGCAAGGACTGGTATATGAGAACGCCTCATATAACTTCAGCCGTATTGACAGAGCCTCTGCCATTTCGTCGCTCGTCACCGGTGTCTCACCTTATTATCATAGTATTGTTGGAGAGCGCTGGCTGAATAAAGAGACCCTGAGACCGATGAACTGTACCGATGATCCGGAGAAAGAAGGTGTCGACAGTCCAGTACAGTTGATGGTGTCTACTTTGGGTGATGAACTGAAGGTTGCCACCAAAGGACAAGCAAAGATTTTTACCATCGCACCCAACAAGGATGCCGCCATTCTCTCTGCTGGTCACGCGGCCGATGGAGCCTTCTGGATTGATGACCATAGTGGACTTTGGTCTACATCAAAGTATTACTTAAATGAAATGCCGACATGGTTATTGGCTTTCAACGACTTACAATCCATTTCTTCTAAGATTAAGAAAGAGACATGGGAACCCGTCTTCGAACTGGCCGGTTCATTTAATTACTACCAGCATATAGAAGAGCCAAAGCCATTCAAACATACCTTCAAAGGCGAAAAAAAATTCATTGATTATAAAGCCAGTGGACTCGTCAATAGAGACATTACAGAACTGGCGCTCTCCTGTGTCACTAACCAAGGTGTAGGTTATGACCGTGTGACAGATCTGATAAACCTGACCTACTATGCCGGCAACTATGCCCATAAGCCTGTGTCAGAATGTCAGATGGAACTGCAGGACACCTATGTCAGGATCGACCGTGAGT
>JAEENF010000048.1 GCA_016283605.1 Prevotella sp. | reverse complement strand
CGCAGACGGATGGTGTCATCGATAATCTCGGTAAAATGCGGATGACAGGTGGGCTCACCGTTACCGGCAAAGGTCAGTACGTCGGGTAACTGTCCCTCAGCCACCATCTCCTGAAGCTTGGCCTCGAGTTTGGCGGAGACTTCGGCAGGAGTAGGAAGGGGGAGGGTAGGACGGTGGTCTTTGTTGAGGCCGCACTCACAGTAGATGCAGTCGAAGGAACATAACTTACCGTCGGCAGGCAGCAGGTTTATGCCCAGCGAAATGCCCAATCGACGGCTGTGTACAGGGCCGAAGATAGGCGAAGGATAGATAATTGTACTCATAACGGGTGCAAAGTTAAGCATTTTTTTGTTCTTATGTTCTTCTGTCTAAAAAAAAATATGTAACTTTGCAGCCGAATTCAATTTTTACGTACGTAAAGTCAATGAAAAATCGCAAGAAGAAGCCTTCCAACCGTCGCGGAATGCAGCTTATGACGCTGTGTATCAGTATAACGATGGTTCTGGTCTTGTTGGGCCTGGTGGTGCTTTCCGTCCTGACCTCTCGCAATCTGTCGACGTGGGTCAAGGAAAACCTCACCGTGACCGTCATGCTCAGCGATGATGCGAGTACCAATGATGCCAAGCGTCTCTGCCGTAACCTCTATCACCGGCCTTATTCGAAGAATATAGACTACGTGAGTAAGGATCGGGCCTTGAAGGAACAGACGGAAGCTATGGGCTCTGATCCCTCGGAATTCCTGGGGACGAACCCCTTTGTGGCAACGTTGGAGTTGCAGTTGAAGGCTGATTATGCCAATCGTGACTCACTGAAGTGGATTGTCAAGGAACTGAAGAAACAGACGTATGTGATCGATGTGGCCTATCAGGAAGACCTGATGGACCGTGTGAACATCAATCTGGGACGTATCAACATCCTGTTGTTGGTGTTGGCGGCATTGCTGACATTCGTGTCGTTCGCACTCATCAACAATACGGTGCGTCTGAGTGTCTACTCCCGAAGGTTTCTCATCCATACAGAGAAACTGGTGGGCGCCTCCTGGGGCTTTATCCGTCGTCCGTTTGTCAGTCAGGCGATGAGCGTTGGCATACTGGCTGCGCTGTTGGCAGTCATTGTGTTAGGTTTCTGCGTTTATGGCCTTTACCGTTTTGAACCCCATATCATGACGGTTATCACTTGGCGGGAACTGACTATAACAGGTGTCTCGGTGTTGCTCTTCGGCATCATTATCACGGCAATATGTTCGTGGATATCTGTCAACCGCTTCTTGAGGATGACAGCGGGAGATCTGTATAAAATCTAAATCATATCTAAAATATATGGATAAAAAGAATTTTGCATTTGACAAAACGAATTTCATTCTGTTGGCAGTAGGCATGGCGATTGTCGTTGTGGGATTCCTTCTGATGGCAGGAACGGGCTCTTCGGATACAGCCTTCGAGCCCGACATCTTCAGCGCACGTCGCATCAAAGTGGCACCCATCGTGTGCCTCCTCGGCTTTGTGTCAATGATCTATGCAGTGATTCGTAAACCCAAGGATAAATAATGGATTGGATACAGACTGTCATCATTGCCATCGTTGAGGGACTGACAGAATTCTTGCCGGTATCATCGACGGGACACATGATTATTGCCCAGAACCTGTTGGGCGTTCCCCAGGGTGACCCCTTCGTGCATGCTTTCACCTTTATCATTCAGTTCGGTGCCATCCTTTCGGTGGTATGTCTCTATTGGAAGCGCTTCTTCCAGCTCGACAATACACCTGATCCCATGGCCTTTACCTGGTGGCAAAAGCTCAGGCATAAGTATTACTTCTATTGGCTGCTCATCGTGGGTGTGATCCCCGCTGTAGTGATCGGCTTGCTTGCGAAGAAGTCGGGCCTGCTCGACTGGCTGCTCGACAGCGTCGAGGTGGTAGCCGTCATGCTGGTTGTCGGTGGTGTGTTCATGCTCTACTGCGACAAGCTGTTTAATAAGGGTAGTGAAGATAATAAGGTTGACGAGCGTCGCGCTTTCAAAATCGGTCTCTACCAGTGTATCTCCGTCATCCCCGGTGTGTCGCGTTCTATGGCGACCATCGTTGGCGGTATGACACAGGGCCTCACGCGCCGACGTGCCGCCAAGTTCTCGTTCTTCCTGGCTGTGCCTACAATGGCGGGTGCCACACTGCTCGACCTGCTCGATCTGTTGAAGGAAGATACGGCGTGGGCGACGGGGCATAATATCACCATGCTGATTCTGGGCTGTGTCATCGCCTTCGTCGTGGCGTTGCTGGCCATGAAGTGGTTTGTCGATTACCTGACGAAATACGGCTTCAAGGCCTTCGGTATATATCGTATCGTGGTGGGTGGCATCATCATCCTGATGCTGCTCACGGGGCATTCACTCGCAATGGTTGACTGATGAACTTTAACGAAGGCGCATATATCTATATCAACAAACCGTACCGGATGTCGAGTTTCGGGGCCTTGGCCCATATCCGTTATGTCGTCTCCAAACGGTTGCATGTGAAACGTGTGAAGATGGGACATGCCGGTACGCTCGATCCGTTGGCTACAGGCGTTCTGATCCTTTGTACCGGTAAGGCCACGAAACAGATAGAGCAGTTGCAGCTCCATACGAAGGAATACACTGCCACCCTGCAGTTGGGGGCCACCACAGCCAGCTATGATAAGGAGCATACTGTGGACTATACCTATCCGACGCGACATATCACACGGGAATTGATAGAACAGACACTGCCGCAGTTCGTGGGGGATATCCTGCAAGTGCCGCCAGTCTATTCGGCCTGTATGGTTGATGGACATCGTGCCTATAAGATGGCTCGTAAGGGCGAGGAGGTTGATTTGGCTGCAAAGCTGATACATATCGATGAGATAGAACTGACGGACTTTGACCCTGTGACGATGCTTATGAGCATCCGGGTGGTCTGTGGCAAAGGCACTTATATCCGTTCGTTGGCCCGTGATATCGGCCATGCTCTCGGGAGTGGTGCTTTCTTAACAGCACTCTGTCGGACACGTGTTGGAGATGTTCGTATTGAAAACTGTCTGACCTTCGATGAGTTTCCTGCCTGGCTAGAACAGCAGATGTCAAATAGTGAAAGAGTAAAATAGTGAAATAAAGATATGAAGTTATCGCAATTTAAATTCAAACTACCAGAAAGTCAGGTTGCTTTAGAGCCGACTTTTCATCGTGATGAATGCCGTCTGATGGTCGTTCACCGCAAGAGCGAGAAGATTGAGATGGTAAAGAAAGATGAGAACGGTGAAGAGATGAAGGATGAGGAAGGTAATCCCGTTTATCTTGACTTCCGGAATATCCTCGACTATTTTGATGAGGATGATGCCTTTATTTTCAACGATACGCAGGTGTTCCCTGCCCGTCTCTATGGAACCAAGGAGAAGACAGATGCCAAGATTGAGGTATTCCTGCTCCGTGAACTCAACGAGGAATTACGTCTTTGGGATGTTCTAGTGGAACCAGCCCGTAAGATTCGTATCGGCAACAAGCTGTTCTTTGAGGACGATGGTCCTATGGTGGCAGAGGTTATCGACAACACTACCAGTCGTGGTCGTACGCTGCGATTCCTTTATGACTGTCCTCACGATGAGTTCAAACGCGAGCTCTTTGCCCTGGGTTCGGCTCCATTGCCACGTTATATCGTTGACAACCGTGAGGCTATCCCAGAGGATATAGAACGTTTCCAGACCATCTATGCCAAAAATGAGGGTGCCGTTACAGCACCATCAACGGGTCTGCACTTCAGCCGTGAGTTGATGAAACGTATGGAAATCAAGGGTATACAGTTTGCCTATATCACCCTGCACTGCGGATTGGGTAATTTTGACTCTATCGAGGTGGAGGATTTGACAAAGCATAAGATGAGCTCCGAGCAGATGTTCGTCACGAAAGAAGCCTGTGATGTGGTCAATAAGGCGAAAGAGGGCGGACATCGTGTTTGTGTCGTAGGTGTGAGTACGGCTCGTGCTACAGAATCGGCCGTGGGTACAGATGGTTTGTTGAAGGAGTTCGACGGCTGGACCAATAAGTTTATCTTCCCGCCATACGAGTTTGGATTGGCCAATGCGTTGGTGGGTAACTTCTATCATCCAGAGTCGACGATGATGATGACTGAATGTTCCTTCGGCGGTTATGACCTTGTATACGATGCTTATAAGAAGGCCGTCAAGAATGGCTATAAGTTCGGATGCTTCGGCGATGCGTTGCTGATTTTAGACGATTAGACATTTTTTGATTGTAGACTATAGACTATAGATTAGACTGTAGACTATAGATGAGATAAGAGATGATGGGAGAGGACGTGAAGCATGAGGTGTATTTGGGACTCGGGAGTAATCTCGGTGATAGAGAAACCATTATCACCCATGCAATAGAACTCATAGGAGAAAAAGTGGGACTGGTGATTCGCCAGTCCTCTTTGATTGAGACCGAACCTTGGGGGTTTGAGTCGGAGAATAAATTCCTCAATGGCGTTATCCTTGTAGAGACCACTCTTACCCCCCGTCAACTCCTCAAGGTCATTCAAAAGATAGAACGTGAATTAGGGAAGCGTCGCAAACACGCCACTCGGCGCAGCCAACTCTCAACTCTCAACTCTCAACTCTCAACTTTCAATGATCGTCCTATCGATATTGACATTCTGCTCTATGACGACCTGACTGTCGATGAACCAGATCTGAAGATCCCTCATCCACTGATGTACGAACGTGACTTCGTGATGATACCTTTAAAACAAATAAAGCCCCGCTGAGAGCGGGGCTTTGTTTTTCGATTGCCGAAGATATTACTTACGAAGACCGAGGGCCTTGATGATAGCACGGTAACGATTGATGTCGTTCACGTACAGGTACTTCAGCAGCTTACGACGCTTACCAACCAGCATGGTCAGTGAACGGGCTGTGTTGTGATCCTTACGGTTCTTCTTCAGATGCTCTGTCAGATGAGAGATACGATAGGAGAACAGGGCAATCTGTGCCTCTGCTGAACCAGTATCCGTAGTGCTCTTGCCATACTGACCGAAGATCTCTTCTTTTTTGGCTTTGTCTAAATACATAATTTAATGTGATTAATAATGTTGCATAAACATCTTTCAGACGCGATTCTAGCCTAATCACAGACGAGTTACGTCGTCAGATGCATCGGATTTTCCGAAATGCGGCTGCAAAGGTACGACTTTTTTCCCATTCTCGCAAATTTTTCCAAAAAAAGTTGTACCTTTGCACCCGCAAAATTAAAAATAGGTATGCAAGACATTAGGAATATCGCAATTATTGCACATGTAGACCACGGCAAGACAACGCTCGTGGATAAGATGATGCTCGCTGGAAATCTCTTCCGTGAGGGACAGAATCTCAGCAATCAGGTGTTGGACGCTAACGACTTGGAACGTGAGCGAGGCATCACCATCCTGTCGAAGAACGTTTCTATTAACTGGAAAGGTGTGAAGATTAACATTATCGACACCCCGGGACACTCTGACTTCGGAGGTGAAGTAGAGCGCGTGTTGAATATGGCCGATGGCTGTCTGTTGCTCGTGGATGCTTTTGAGGGCCCGATGCCACAGACGCGATTCGTGTTGCAGAAGGCGCTCCAGATAGGACTGAAACCCATCGTGGTGGTGAACAAGGTAGACAAGCCTAACTGTCGTCCGGAGGAGGTTTATGAGATGGTATTCGATCTGATGTTCTCGCTGAATGCTACAGAAGACCAGCTCGACTTCCCCGTGGTGTATGGTTCGGCGAAGAACGGTTGGATGGGTGAGGACTATAAGACTCCCACGGATAATATCACCTATTTGTTAGATAAGATCCTTGAAGTTATTCCTGCTCCGCAACAGATTGAGGGTACACCACAGATGCTGATCACCTCACTTGACTACTCGAGTTATCAGGGTCGTATTGCTGTGGGACGTGTACATCGTGGACAACTGAAGGACGGTATGCAGGTGACCATCGCTCATCGTGATGGAACGATGGAAAAGACAAAGATTAAGGAGTTGCATACTTTTGAAGGTATGGGACATATTCGTACAGACTCTGTTGACTGCGGTGATATCTGTGCTGTTATCGGACTGGATAAGTTTGAGATCGGTGATACCATCTGTGACCTTGAGAATCCAGAACCATTGGCACCTATTGCCATTGATGAGCCGACGATGTCAATGCTCTTCACCATCAACGACTCACCTTTCTTCGGTAAAGAGGGTAAGTTTGTAACTTCCCGTCATATCAATGATAGATTGGAGAAAGAACTTGAGAAGAATCTCGCCTTACGTGTGGAGCCTTTCGAGGACTCTACGGATAAGTGGATCGTATCGGGTCGTGGTGTGTTGCACCTCTCAGTACTCGTTGAGACCATGCGTCGTGAGGGTTACGAGCTTCAGGTAGGACAGCCGCAGGTGATTTATAAAGAAATTGACGGTAAGAAGTGCGAGCCTGTTGAGGAACTGACGATTAACGTTCCCGAGGAATTCTCCTCGAAGATGATCGATATGGTCACCCGTCGTAAGGGCGAGATGACCTCGATGGAGAACCAGGGTGAGCGTGTGAATATTGAGTTTGATATCCCCTCACGTGGTATCATCGGTCTGCGAACCAATGTGCTGACGGCATCTCAGGGAGAAGCTATCATGGCCCACCGTTTCAAGGAGTATCAGCCTTTCAAAGGTGAGATCGAACGTCGTGTCAACGGTTCGATGATCTCAATGGATACGGGTAATGCTTTCGCCTACGCCATCGACAAACTGCAGGATCGTGGTAAGTTCTTTATCGATCCGGGTGAGGATGTCTATGCCGGACAGGTGGTAGGAGAGCATGTCCATGATAACGATCTCGTGGTGAATGTCTGCAAGGCCAAGCAGTTGACGAACGTGCGTGCTTCTGGTACCGATGACAAGGCCCGTATCATTCCGAAGACGGTGATGAGTCTTGAGGAGTGTCTGGAATATATCAAACAGGATGAGCTTGTCGAGGTCACGCCGAAGTCTATGCGTATGCGTAAGACTATTCTCGACCACGACCAGAGGAAAAAGGCCGCGATTCAGCGAGGATAGAGTCAAGTTCGCTTGGATTCTATCGAGCGTAAGTGGTTTCGACCGCAGGTCAAGGCCGCGATTCAGAGAGGATAAAACGAATAACCCCGCCAGCGGGCGGGGTTATTCGTTTTATGCATCTGCAAAGACTTTGCCGTCTTCGAGAGTAATCTGGAGTTTGGTGTATTCGCTATGGAAATCGTTTTGCAGACGGTTGAGATAGCGGCGGCTCTCCCAATGGCACATCGGCAGGTCATGGAGCAGACAGTTACCGCACGTCTCCGGGGTGGTTGCCGGTACTTCCGTCTGGGTGAGGATCCATTCGAGACACTCGATGGTCAACTGGCGCATATCCTCTACGGTATAAGAGCCTTTCATGATGATATACATGCCGGTGAGACAGCCCATGGGACCTACATACACAACATTTTCCTTCGCTCTGGAGTTACGGAACCAGGTGGCCATCAGGTGTTCCAGACTGTGCATGGCGGCAGGAGCCACGGCCGGTTCCTTGTTGGGTTCCGTGATGCGTAGGTCGAAAGTGGTGAAACCTTTATCCTCTCGGGATACGTAGATACCGGGTTTCAATTGCGTATGATCGATTGTAAAACTCTGAATGACTTCCATAAACTATGAACTATGAATTATGAACTATGAATATCAAAGGCTTTCGATGAAAGTTTTGGTGACTTGGAAGGATTTCTCGGCAACAGTTTCCCAGAAGTTGTGGTATTGTGAGGCATCGGTGTCGCGAAGGGGAATGTCGCTGATGAGACGGAAGGAGATGAAGGGCACCTTATAGAGATAGCATACCTGTGCGATGGCACAGCTTTCCATATCGACGGCCTTCGCATCGGGGAAGTGACCGACAATCTCGCGCATCTTGTCCTTGGAATCCACAAACCAGTCGCCAGTGACGATGAGACCGGGTTTGGCACCTGTCAGTTTGGCTTTCTCCAAGAGATACGGGTCGGCCTGATAACGAACTGGCAAGCCCTGCACCTGACCATATACAGTGGTGTCGTCGATGGCCTTGCCGCAATATACGTCGTGGTAAGTTAGTTCCGTACTCACTACCACATCCTGCAGGTTGATGTCATCACCATTGCCGCCGGCACAGCCGCTGGAGATAATACAGTCGGGTTTATATTGACGGATCATTTCTACTGTTTGTATGGCAGCGTTGACGGTGGCGATGCCACTTTTCTGCAGAATCACCTGGTCTTCGGAGAATAATGGACGGAGCTGCTTCAGTTCCTTCTCCATGGCTACAATCATTCCAATCTTCATATTTTTACTTTTTTTTACTATTTTACCTTCCTTTGGCGGACGGCTTCGTACATCAGGATGGCGGCGCTGACGCTGACGTTGAGAGAGTCGAGGCGTCCCAGCATGGGGATGCGGATATGGGCATCGGCAGCCTCGCGCCATTGGTTGGTGAGTCCTGTTGACTCGGTACCCATGATGAGGGCGGTGGCTTGCGTCATGTCGTAATCGTAGTATTCATAGGAATCCTGTAATTGGGCTGTGAGGATTTTGATGCCGTTAGACTTGAGAAAAGCGATGCATTCTTCTGACGTGCAGACGGCAGTGGGTACACTGAACACGCCACCAATGCTGGCGCGGATCAGATTGGGATTATAGAGATCTGTCAGCGGGTCGCAGACGATGACGGCATCGACACCTGCAGCCTCAGCCGTGCGCAGGATTGCTCCAAGGTTTCCAGGTTTCTCAACGCGCTCCAATACAACTACCAGCGGATTTTTCTTTAAAAGGAGACTCTCCAGTTGGTGCGTCTTGCATCTCGCTACGGCTATCACCCCCTCAGTACTCCCGCGATAGGCCATCTTTTCGTAGACCTGAGGGGATACCACCAGTTTTTCCAGACTTTCTAGTATACCTGAATTGTCCAGATTATCCAAGCGGCTAGGGCAGACGAATAGTTCGGCTATCTCGTATCCGCAGGCGATGCAATGGCCAATCTCACGTTGACCTTCTACCACAAAAAGCTCCTCTTCACGTCGGAGCGAGGACTTTTGTTGCAGGGCTACAACATGCTTGATTCTGGCGTTCTGAACGCTGGTAATGATATTATCTTCCATATTTCGACTGCAAAGATACGAAATAATTCATAATTAATAATGCATAATTCATAATAAATTTGTAATTTTGCACGCAGAAATAAAAAACTTGCAAGTTATGACATTATTCAAGAAATGGCTGCCTGATTTGTTGGCGGTCCTGTTGTTTGCCGTATTGGCATTCGCTTATTTCTTCCCCGCCGACATTGAGGGACGTATTCTCTATCGTCATGATGCTTCTGCCGGACGTGGTGCAGGACAGGAAGGAACGGAATACATGCAGAAAACGGGAGAGCGTTCACGTTGGACAAATGCTCTCTTTGGCGGTATGCCGACCTATCAGATGGCACCGTCGTATAAGTCAACGGATAAACTGGGACAGGCTATCAACGCCTATCACCTCTGGTTGCCGGAGAACGTGTGGTATGTGTTCGCTTACCTGTTAGGGTTTTATATTCTGTTGAGGGCGTTTGACTTCCGCCAGCATCTGGCTGCCTTGGGCTCAATCATTTGGGCGTTCAGTACCTATTTCCTGATTATTATTGCTGCAGGACATATCTGGAAGGTGTGGGCACTGGCCTATCTTCCACCGATGATAGCTGGTATTGTGTTGGCTTATCGGGGTAAATACCTGTGGGGATTCATCGTGACGGCCATTTTTACCGCTTTCGAAATCAATGCCAACCACGTACAGATGACCTATTATTATCTGTTTATCATTCTCTTCTTGGTTATCGCATGGCTGGTGGAGGCTATTCAACAGAAACAACTTGTTCGTTTTGCCAAGGCTACGGGTGTTTGTATTGCAGCGGCACTGATTGGTGTCTGTCTGAACCTCTCGAATCTCTACCATACCTGGCAGTACGGTCAGGAGTCGATGCGAGGAAAGAGTGAATTGGTGAAACAGAACTCTGCAAACCAAACTAACAGTGGTCTTGAGCGTGACTATATCACCCAGTGGAGTTACGGCATCGGTGAGACGTGGACATTACTTGTTCCAAACACCAAAGGCGGAGCCTCGATACCTCTGAGCATGAATGAGACGGCGATGGCTAAAGCCAACAATGACTATATCAGCATTTATCAACAGATTGGACAGTATTGGGGAGAACAGCCAGGTACGTCAGGACCAGTCTATGTGGGTGCCTTCGTGATGATGTTGTTTATCCTCGGCCTGTTTATCGTGAAAGGCCCGGTAAAATGGGCGTTGCTCGCAGCGACAATCCTTTCCATCCTGCTGTCGTGGGGTAAGAACTTTATGGGCTTCACCGACTTCTTCCTCGACTATGTGCCTATGTATGCGAAGTTCCGTACTGTAGCCTCGATACTTGTCATAGCGGAGTTTACGATTCCATTACTGGCGATGCTGGCCCTGAAGAAATTCTTGGAAGAGCCTGAACAGATCAAACCGAGAATGAAGTATGTCGGCATCTCTTTCCTTTTGACAGGTGGTATCGCTCTGTTGTTCTCAGTAATGCCTTCAACCTTCTTCGACAGCTTTATCTCTACGAGTGAGGTGCAGGCGTTGCAGAGTCTGCCTGCTGAGCATGTGGGACCGCTGATGGCCAACCTGACGGAGATGCGTCAGGCGATGTTTACCAGCGACGCCTTGCGTTCGTTCTATATTATTCTGGCGGGAACGGGTATCCTGCTGGCATTTGCTTTTGGTAAACTGAAAAAGGAGTATGCCATTGCAATCATCCTCGTGATCTGTCTTGTAGATCTCTGGACGGTGAATAAGCGTTACCTCAACGATGAGATGTTTGTGCCGAAGAGTGAGCGTGAGGCTCCGCAGCAGATGACGCAGACCGATGAGCAGATCCTGAAGGATAAGAGTCTTGACTATCGTGTGCTGAATCTGGCATCGAATACTTTCAACGAGAATGAAACGAGTTACTATCATAAGTCTATTGGTGGTTATCATGCCGCGAAACTGCGTCGTTATCAGGAGATGATTGAGCAATATATCTCACCAGAGATGCAGCAGACCATGCAGGCTGTAGCTGAGGCTGGTGGCGACATGACGCAGGTGAAGGGCGACAGCATCTTCCCTGTGCTCAATATGTTGAACACCAAATACTTCATCTTCCCCTTACAAGGTGGTCAGACGGTGCCCCTGCAGAATCCTTATACTTATGGTAATGCGTGGTTTGTTGATAAGCTCCAATATGTGAAGAATGCCAATGAGGAAATCCTGACTGTTGGACGTATTGACCTGCGACATGAGGCTGTGGCTGATGCGAAGTTCAAAGAGCAGTTGGGTGAGGCTGTGGAACAAGATACTGCCAGTATCGTGTCCATCACAGCTTATGAACCCAACCAGTTGAAATACGACGTCAACTCTGGTAAGGGTGGAGTGATTGTCTTCTCTGAGATTTATTATCCGGGGTGGACGGCAACTGTTGACGGTGAACCTGTAGAATTGGGACGTGTCAACTATATCCTCCGTGCTATAAACGTCAAACCGGGTAAGCACGAGGTGGTGTTGAGCTTCTTCCCCAAATCAGTGGATACGACAGAATCCATCGCCTATACAGCCTATGGTATTCTGATCCTCGTCATCCTCGGAGCCCTCTATATGGAATATCGTCGCAGAAGGAAATCATAATGATCAATGCTCAATGTTCGATGAAAAAGCTTCTGTCTTTGCCCCCGAATCTGGTGGGCAGTTTTCATGAGGTAACGGGTCTGGACCCGCAGGTATATTTTTGTACCTGCGACCCAGTAGGTCATCGTCTCGGTAGTGGTGGTGGTACGGCCTGGCTGTTGCAGGAAGCCTGGAGAACTGAGAACTTAGAACTGAAAATTGAGAGGTTTGATTCTTGGCTTAGCCAAGAAAAACGTATCTTGATCCATGCAGGTGGTCAGAGTAAACGTCTGCCCAGCTATGCTGTCTCAGGAAAGGTACTGATGCCGTTACCCGTGTTCCGGTGGGAACGGGGACAGCGACTCTCACAGGACCTGATGAGTGTACAGTTGCCATTATACGAGAAGATGATGGCTGTTGCTCCGGAAAAACTGCATACGATGGTGGTTAGTGGTGATGTGCTCATCCGAGCCACCCAACCTCTACAGCCTGTTCCCGATGCTGATGTTGTGTGCTATGGCCTCTGGCTTGATGCTTCTGTGGCCAAGAACCACGGGGTCTTTGTCAGCGACCGTCGTACACCGAATGTGCTCAAGCAGATGCTTCAGAAGCCATCGGTACAGACACTTTCCGAGTTGCAGAAAGATCATTTCTATCTGACTGATATCGGCGTGTGGCTTTTGAGCGACAAGGCGGTAGAATTGCTTGTGAAGCGGAGTCTGATTGATCCGAATACTCCGAGTCCTCAGATGACTCCGGATAGCTTCAAAGAATATGATCTTTATTCTGAGTTTGGCTGTGCCTTAGGTACCGATCCCTCGAAGCCTGATGATGAGATATCCTCACTGAAGGTGGCCATATTGCCATTGGCTGGAGGAGAGTTCTATCATTTCGGTACCTCACGTGAGATGATCTCCTCAACACTGCGACTGCAGAATCTTGTGAACGATCAGCGTGAGATTATGCATATTGACCGTAAACCCCATCCGTCGATCTTCGTCCAGAATTCTGTTATGAAGATTCCGTTTACTGAGGAGAATACGAATGTGTGGGTTGAAAACAGTTATGTAGGATCTCGTTGGCACCTGACACACGACCATGTCATCACTGGTGTGCCAGAGAACGATTGGGAGATCAGTCTCGAACCAGGGGAGTGTATCGATGTAGTACCTGTTGGCGAAAAGGACTATGAAGTGCGCCGCTATCGTATCGATGAGCCGTTGAACAGTAACGAACTTGCTGAGCGTGCTAACCTCCGTCGACTTTTTGACCAACGTAAGGCGTTCCGTAAACAGAACTGGAGTGCGCTGGCCAAGAACTGGCGTCATAGTGTGTTTTATCAACTCGACCTGGCTGATGCAGCAGAACAGTTCCAAAGTCAGCAGATACCTATGCCATCGGCCTTGCCTGATGATGCACCTCTGATGACTCGCATCCATGATGCTATGTTCCGTGGGGAGAGTGATAAGGCCTTTAAGCTACTCCGCGAGGGGTTATGCTCGAACACAAAGGACAAGGTTCCTGTCCCCGTGTGTTCTGTAGCTGACGACCAGATTGTCTGGGGACGTTCGCCAGTGAGAATCGATATCGCCGGCGGATGGACGGATACTCCACCTTATTGTTTGATGGAAGGTGGCTCTGTCATCAACTTTGCAATAGAACTTAATGGACAACCACCATTACAGGCCTATATTAAACCCTGTCGTGAGCCACATATCGTACTGCGTAGCATCGACTTAGGGGCCATGGAAGTGGTGGAGACCAACGAACAACTGATGGACTTTATGCACGTCGGCTCGCCATTCTCTATTCCTAAAGCCGCCTTGGTGTTGGCAGGCTTCGGGAACAGTGCGGTAGCCAACTCTCCACTCTTAACTCTCCACTCTCAACTTGAGTCTTTCGGCGCTGGTATAGAAGTGACGTTGCTTTCGGCTATTCCTGCCGGTAGTGGACTGGGTACATCAAGTATCCTGGCGTCAACGGTATTAGGTGCCCTGAATGACTTTTGTGGTCTCGGCTGGGATAAAAATGAGATCGGTCGTCGTACGATGATGCTCGAACAGATGCTTACCACTGGTGGTGGCTGGCAGGATCAGTTTGGCGGTGTCCTTGGTGGCGTGAAATTGTTGCAGACGGGTAGGGGCTTTGACCAGAGTCCTCAGGTACGTTGGCTACCGAATGACTTGTGGACACAACCGGAATGTCGTGCCTGTCACCTATTATATTATACAGGTATCACACGAACGG
>JAEENF010000047.1 GCA_016283605.1 Prevotella sp. | reverse complement strand
GCTGCCTATCAGGCCTATATCCGCGATCCGGAGATACCACACTCGATCTACGAGATCCGCGGTGCCCGCAAATGCGCCGTCGAGTTCCACTCATTCTCGAAGACGGCGGGATTTACAGGCGTGCGCTGCGGCTACACCGTGGTACCGAAGGAGGTCAGTGTATCGACTTTCGAGGGTGAGCGCATCCCACTGAACCAACTTTGGTTGCGTCGTCAGTGTACGAAGTTCAATGGCACGAGCTATATCTCGCAACGTGCCGCCGAGGCCATCTACACGCCAGAGGGTAAGGAACAGATTAAGCAGACCATCGATTACTATATGGACAATGCCCACCGCATGCTAACTAAGTTGCGTGCCCTCGGCTTTGAGGTATACGGTGGTGAGAACGCTCCCTATATATGGATGCGCACGCCTGACGGTATGGGTTCATGGCCCTTCTTCGAGGCTCTGCTCTACGGTGCGAATGTTGTCTGCACGCCAGGTGTAGGCTTCGGTCCTTCAGGCGAGGGCTATGTGCGCTTCACCGCCTTTGGTAGTCACGAGAAAACAGAAGAAGCATTAACGAGAATAGAAAACTGGACTAAAAAACATTAAACACAAACGATTATGGAAGCATTAAGATTTCAGGTTGTCGGTGAGGCATTCAAGAAGAAGCCGCTCGACGTAAAAACACCAAGTGAAAGACCCGCAAAGTATTTTGGCAAGAAGGTCTTCAATCGTGAGAAGATGTACAAGTACCTGCCGAAGGACGTGTATGAGAAGATGATAGACGTAATGGACAATGGTGCACGACTGGATCGTCAGATTGCAGACGCTGTGGCAGAAGGTATGAAACAGTGGGCCACGGAGAATGGTGTGACGCACTATACCCATTGGTTCCAACCCCTGACGGAAGGTACCGCCGAGAAGCATGACTCGTTTATCGAGCACGACGGCAAGGGAGGTATGGTAGAGGAGTTCACAGGTAAGCTGCTCGTTCAGCAGGAGCCGGACGCAAGTTCATTCCCCTCTGGCGGTATCCGTTCTACCTTCGAGGCACGTGGCTATTCCGCTTGGGATCCCACATCACCCGTCTTTATTATCGACGATACATTGTGTATCCCCACTGTATTTATATCTTATAGCGGTGAGGCACTCGACTATAAGGCTCCGCTGCTGCGCGCCCTGCATGCTGTGAACGTGGCCGCCGTCGATGTTTGCCACTACTTCGACCCTGCTGTGAAGAAAGTCACTTCGAACCTCGGCTGGGAGCAGGAGTATTTTCTCGTGGATGAGGGATTGTATGCTGCCCGTCCAGACCTGCTGCTGACAGGTCGTACGCTGATGGGCCACGACTCGGCCAAGAACCAGCAGATGGACGACCACTACTTTGGCGCCATCCCCGAGCGCGTTGCGGCTTTCATGCGCGACCTTGAGATTCAGGCTCTGGAGCTGGGTGTGCCCTGCAAGACGCGTCACAACGAGGTGGCCCCCAACCAGTTTGAGTTGGCGCCGATTTTCGAGGAGACCAACCTGGCTGTCGACCACAACATGATGCTGATGTCGCTGATGAAGAAGGTAGCCCGCAAACACGGTTTCCGCGTACTACTGCATGAAAAACCCTTCGCAGGCATCAATGGCTCAGGTAAGCACAACAACTGGTCGCTGAGCACGGATACTGGTGTGCTGCTGCACGCTCCCGGCAAGACCGCTGAGCAGAACCTGCGTTTCGCTACGTTTATTGTAGAAACGCTGATGGGCGTCTACAAGCACAACGGTCTGCTGAAGGCCTCTATCATGAGTGCTACCAATGCTCATCGTCTGGGTGCCAATGAGGCTCCTCCCGCCATCGTCAGTTCGTTCCTCGGCAAGCAGGTCTCTGAATTGCTCGACCACATCGAGAAGGCCGACGTGGATGACATCCTCGCCATGGCTGGCAAGCAAGGACTGAAGATGGACATTCCCGAGATTCCCGAACTGTTCATCGACAACACCGACCGTAACCGCACGTCTCCCTTCGCCTTCACCGGCAACCGCTTTGAGTTCCGTGCCGTCGGCAGCGAGGCTAACTGTGCTTCTGCCATGATTGCGCTTAATAGCGCCGTTGCTGAGGCCCTCGTAAGCTTTAAGAAGCGTGTCGATGCCAAGATCCCTGAGTTCGAGAAGAAACTTGCAGGCACTGGGCATAG
>JAEENF010000004.1 GCA_016283605.1 Prevotella sp. | reverse complement strand
GGTTGGACATCCATCATTCCACAGCCCACCTATCATGAATATGCCGACGCCTGTAAGATGTTCGGGCACGTCATCTCCTACGAACGTACTGATGATCTGGAAGTACTGCCGCAGGACCGCATCTACTGGCTCTGTAATCCGGATAACCCCACGGGAAATGTGCTCTTGAAGGTCCTTCTGGCTTATGTTATCCGTAAGAACCCGCGTTTCCTGTATGTTATCGACGAGTCGTATGCTGACTATACGCTGCAACCCCGTCTCCAGCCCAAGGAGATGATGGACTGCTTCAACGTGATGTTCATCCGTTCGATGTCCAAGAAATACTGTGTGCCAGGACTGCGTTTAGGATATGTGGTGGCATCGCCGATTATCATTGATCGTCTGCGGGCTATCCGTCAGCCCTGGACTGTGAATGCTCTGGCTATTGAAGCAGGAAAATATCTCGTAGAGCATGATCCTCAGTTGTTGCCTGATATGAACGCCTACATCGCCGAAGCCCAGCGTCTGAAAGCAGGATTGGAGGCTATCGAAGGTCTGATGGTGATGGACACACAGACTCATTACATGTTGGTGAATATAGACTGGGCAAACGTACTCGAACTGAAAAACTGGCTCGTAGAGCATCATGGCATTCTGATTCGTGATGCTTCAAATTTCCATGGTCTTGATGATCACTGTTTCCGTGTTGCCGCACAGACACCAGAAGAGAACGATGCCCTTCTGAACGCCATCAAGGCATATCAACAAGAGAAACAGGGATAAGCATTATTTCTTCCTCAGAATGACGTAAATGATGACTGGTGCACCAATGATAGGTGTGACAGCGTTCAAGGGTATAACGCCGTTTTCTCCAGGCAGGAAACAGATGAGATTGCAGACGAGTGCCGTAACAGCCCCACAGAGGATGGTAGCAGGAAGCAGTACACGGTGGTTGTCCGTCACCAACAACAGACGGGCGATGTGGGGTACTGCCAGTCCGATGAAAGCCACAGGGCCGCAGAAGGCCGTCGTGATAGCGGTGAGAAGACCTGTTACGATGAGCAGCCAGTTGCGGGTGCGTAGGATATTGATGCCCAAGTTCTCAGCGTAACGGTCGCCCAACATCAGGGCGTTCAGTGGCTTGATGAGCAGCAGCGATCCGATGAGGCTGATGACAGTTACGGTGGCAAAGACGGGCATGGTCTTCATCGATACGCCTCCAAAGGAGCCCATTCCCCATACCATATACGACTTCACACCTTCGTCAGTAGCGAAGAAGTTCAGCAGTGAGATGGCGGAATTGGCGATATAGCCGATCATAATGCCGATGATGAGCAGCATGACATGATGACGTACAATCGTCGAGAAGAAGAAGATAATAGCCATCACCGCCATCGCACCGATGAAGGCCGCTACGAGAATAGCCACAAAACCTGAGATACTGACGGACCCGGCAGAGATACTGCCACCCAACAGCAACATGACGAGTGCAACCCCCAGTCCTGCACCGCTGTTGATACCAAAAATACTTGGACCAGCGAGAGGGTTGCGGAAAGCCGTCTGCAACATCAGTCCGCTCACAGCGAGGGCACCTCCGCAGAGCATGGCTGTAATGGCCTGCGGCAGTCGTGACTCAAGGACGATATACTGCCAGGAAGCTTTTTCTGATTCATGACCTAAAAGGATGTTGAATACCTCAGCGGCAGGAATCCGTATAGACCCCATCACGAGATTCAGGACAAAGAGTACAGCTACCAACACACCCAGTCCCAAACAATATCGTAGACCTTTGCTCATGAAAACCTGTCTTATTGTTTAGGTAGCTCGATGATAAACCTGCAACCCTCATGATAAGATGTGTCGAGAATGAGGTCGCCACCCATGTTTCTTACATGACGCTTGGCCAATGGCAATCCGAGACCGAGACCTTCTGAGAGATCATTGATCTTCGTGAATGGCTGGAACATCAGTTCACGTTGTTCTTCGGCGATGCCGGGACCAGTATCCTCAATGATGATGCAAACCGTCGAGATCTTTTCCTGGACACGTACCAGGAAATGCTTGCCGTCGGAGTACTTCACGGCATTGAAGAGCAATTCTTGTATGGTGCGTTTCAGATAGAGTCTGGTAGCATGGATACAGAAGTCATCAGGCATTTCCGACTCGAAGGTAAGGGGAAGGTCTGGGTAGATTTTTAAAATGTTGCTGATGCACTCGCGGAGGATTTCGTTACAGTACAGTTCCTCGTTTCTGTCGGCATAGAGTTCTTCTGTCGTTCCTTTGGCGGAACTGTCGAACAGCATCCGAGACATACGTTCTAGCATCATCGAGTTGTATTTCATCATATCTGTGATGCTTTTCGCTTCATCATTAGGCAACAGACTCTTGCTCTCGCGTAGCACCTGGGCAAAGCCCATGATGATGTTCAGCGGCGTGCGTACCTGGTGTGATACATTCTGGATGAACAGTGACTTCTGACTGGCGGCTTCCTTTGCCAGTTCACTGGTACGTTTCAGTTCTTCGTTACGTCGTGCGGCCTCGTCGTTCATCTGCTGGATATTGTTCACGTGAAGGTGCAGTGCCTCCTGCATCATGGCGAAACTGTTCTGTAATCGGCCTAAGGCATCGCTGTAGTGGGTCTTCTTGATACTTTCATCATAATGTCCTTCCGCAATACGTTGGATCTTCTTGGCCAGTTTGTTGATAGGTCGGATGGTTTGTCTTACGGTGGTAATGCTGAACATGAGGATGAGCAGCAGTCCGATGATGGTGAGGGGTCCGATGATAAAGCCCAGACGGTTATAGCTCTTTAGGATGCTGCGTTCAGGACAGACGAGG
The DNA here is from genome assembly GCA_016283605.1 of Prevotella sp. Lineage (GTDB taxonomy): Bacteria > Bacteroidota > Bacteroidia > Bacteroidales > Bacteroidaceae > Prevotella. Next base: position 10,075 of record JAEENF010000004.1, on the reverse strand, counting down.
GCCAGACTCCAATTGGTGCTAGGCACAGGCTTAAAACTGACGAGACAGCGTTCACCGTTGATAACCACCGACATACTACCCTCGTGGCCTGTGGTCATCTCGTGCCCCAGGGCGTAGACATCGGCATTCTTGTTGGGGTCGGCATCGCCGAAGATGGTGTGGGTGAAGAGCAGGGTCGTATCAGGATGAACATAATAGCGCCCCTCTTCGCCAGTCATCATAAAGTATGAGCCCTCATAGGGTTTTTCTTCTGAAATGACTCTTGACAAATGGAGCAAGGCAAGGTCTGTGGAGATGACACCCACAAATTGCTTTTCTTTATTATACAATGGCTTACTGTATGAGGCAATCATGCCGTCAAGTGTCAGTTCCAGCGAGTCTGCATCATCGTAATATACCACCCAGCAGGGTTTATCCAAGATGCGTGGTGTCTTATACCAGATCTTTTGGAAGTACTCGTATTCTTGCTCGATGACGGTGGTGATCGTATCGGGTTCCCTCACGGTATAGACGGAAAAGTAGCGGCCGTATTTGGGAAATACGTTCGGTTCTGCGCTGATAGAACAGCCGTCGATATTGCCGTTGAGTGAGACGATGTATCGTGAAAGGGCCATCAACGAGTCTGGTTGCAGGTTCTCAGTGATCTCCCAGTCGTTGATGTCGGTAGCGGTCTCTATGGTGTTCATAAAACGGCAGATGCGCTGCATGGTAGTGTTCAGTACACTCGTGGCGTGTTCCATCGCTTCTACCTTGACGGTGTTTCGGGATTGGAAGTACAATATACTCAGCGACAGCAAAAAGATCGGCATCGCCATCAGCAGAATGCCAAGGCTGAGCTTCATCGAGAGCGACTGACGGATATATTGTACGATTTTGCGCATTTTACGATTTCTTTTCTGAGTCTGCAATGAGTTGGTTCAGCAGGGCTGTGATCTTCTCGCCCTGATGTTGTATGACGTCTACCTGTTCGTAAGTTTCTTCCTCTGTCAGGTTGTTATATTGTTCGCAGATGATTTTGACGCTCTTGACAATCTTCTCTACGGGATTCGTCATCTGGTTCGACATGTTATAGAGGAAATTGGTCTTCATCGCATCGGCCACCTGAGCCTGTTCGTAGGCAGCCTGCAACACCTCTCCACGTTCTTGGAGGGTATCCGACAGCCGTTTCATCTCACCCACGTGTGTCGCCAGCGACTGCTGCATCCCCTGGAAGTGATGTTGCAATCGCCCAACCTCGTCCTGCTGGCGTTTCAAGGTGATGGGTTCGTTGTAATCTCCTTGGGCAACGCGCTGTGCCGATTTCGACAGCTGTCGCAGCGGCAGAAGTTGACGATGGATGAAGGTCTGACAGAGCAGGAGTAACAAGAACAGTCCCACGAAGGCTACGATGAGTACCGTGTAAAGCAGACGGTTGTAGTCGCCGAAGATATCGTTCTCAGGATAGACGATACCCGCACTCCAGCCCAGACTCTCAATATAGCGTCCAGGTACGGCTGAACGTTCGAAGGGCTTATAGAACACGTAGTAGTCCTCGTCGTGAATCTCCAGCGCCTTATAGCCCGTCTTTCCTGCTACCATCTCTCCGATGGTCTCTTTGATGGAAGCGTCAACTCTTTTCGCTAGAGCACTGGCGAGATAATGGTCCATCGTACTGGTATCGGGATGAATGATATACGAACCGTCTTTACCCAATAGCGAACATTGGGAGTTGGGTGAAGGTTTATTTTCCAGCACGATCTTCGACAGCAACTCCGATGATACATCGGCCTTCAGCATGCCCACGATCTCAGAACCAAGGTATAGAGGCAAGCAGAACGAGGTGATATTCGTTCCCTGGGGTTCTGTCCAGGTGGGTAGTGTGTACTCTATCGTGGTAGAGTCGGTTTTCCACACAAATTGGGCATCAACGATGTAGGGACTGACTTCTGCGAGTTTGCGGACGTATGCCTCCACCTTCTCCGGCTCACGGATATGATTGGCCAGTTTCCAGTAGATATTACCGGCAGACTGCTCTACGTCCAACAGAATGTTGTCAATACTTTGCACGGTAGTTTCCAGGGTTTGTTCTGCTTTCAGCAGCGCCTCGTCTTTCAGGGCTCTGCGTGAATAGCTGAACATGATGAAGAGTGCAGCCATCAGCAAGGTTGCTAAGGCGACAAGGACCATCAGACTGAGTCTAAAAGATAAGGTCCTGGCGATAAATTTAGTTAGCCTCGACATCATATCGCGGCAAAGATACGAAAAATATTACGAAACTTGTGTAAAAGAATCGGAAAAAGTGAAACTCCTTGTCATAAAACATGAAAAAAGTGCGCCAACTCCAAGCCGGCGCACTTCTGTAAGGTATAATAAGGGGCGATGAATCAATAATACTCAATAGTACGCTCAAACTTCATCTCCTGACCCATCATAGAGGTCTTACGACTGATCCAGTTGCCTTTCTCATCAAACTTATATTCTGTGAAAGGCTGCTCCATGGCCTGACCACCGAAGTTCACAGAGGTAGACTTCACGTGACCTTCCTCGTCGTAGTTATAGGTCTGTACAATCTCGTTACCCATCATACTCATGGTCTGAGTCTTCAGACGACCGTTCTCCCAGGTGAACTTCACCTCAGTGCTCTGGCCGCGCATGTCCATCTTAGCCGACTTGATATAGCCGTTCTCGTCATAGACAGCTTCTGTCAGGTTACCCGAGGTCATCTTACCATCCTCAGAGAAGGTGGTCTTCATCTCCTGACCCATCATTGAGGTTGTGATTGACTTCACGGCGCCTTTTGCGTCATTAGCCTCCACGTCGTGGAACTTCTGTGCCTGCATAGCAAAGGGGATAGCCAGCATGGCAATCATCATCATAATCTTTTTCATTTTCTTAAAGGTTTGGTTTGTAATGAATTAATGAATAATTGAAAAATATCGCGGCAAAGATAGTCATTCTTTCTGAAACCGCAAAATTTCCACGCAAAAAATTGCGGTCACGCAACATTTTTTAGGACAACACACACCTTCTTCATACGTTGCAAAGATACAAAATAATGTCGGTTTTGTCTCTATTTATTAAAAAAATGTTTCATATTCGCATAAAGATTTGGATAATAGACGGATAATCCTTAATTTTGTGGCAAAATTGTGATCATAATGAAAAAGCGAAACATCATCATGGCACTATTCCTGCTATTAGCAGGATGGAGTGCCGCTTATGGCGAAGACGGCAGTCGTCTGTGGCTCCGCTTCGACGCAGTGAGTACACCAGCCAAGATTACGGGTGTAAAAGGTACGGCGATGACCGAGTTACAAACCTACTGGCAGGGCGATCCTGTCGTATTGAAAAAGCAGAAGGGTTTGGTCCGCGATGGCTATACCATCAAGTACCAGAATGGCAAGATCGTGATTTCGGCATCCACCGACATCGGCTTGCTTTACGGCGCCTACCATCTGCTGCGACTAGAGCATACGGGGAAGTCGTGTGCGTACGGAAGTGATGGCACCAACCTCGACATCAAGGAGGAGCCTTTCTATGACCTGCGCATCCTGAACCACTGGGACAATCCGAATGGAACGGTGGAGCGTGGCTTTGCTGGCAAAAGCATCTTCCTCAATCCCGATCCGGAACGCATGAAAATGTATGCTCGTGCCAATGCTTCCATCGGTATCAATGGTACCGTTCTCAACAACGTAAATGCCAAACCTGAGGCACTCTCGACCGAGAGCCTGCAGAAGGCAAAGGGTATTGCCGACCAGTTGCGTCCCTATGGCATCCGCGTCTATCTCTCCATCAACTTCGCTTCGCCCATCAAGGTGGGCGGACTGAAGACTGCCGACCCGCTCAACGCCGAGGTTATCAAATGGTGGAACGCCAAGGTGAACGAAATCTACAAACTGATTCCTGACTTCGGCGGCTTCCTGGTGAAGGCCAACTCCGAGGGCGAGCCAGGCCCACAGGACTTCAAACGTACACACGCCGACGGTGCCAACATGTTGGCCGATGTACTCAAACCTCACAAGGGCATTGTGATGTGGCGCGCCTTCGTCTATGCGCCTCAGAGTCCCGATCGTGCCAACCAGGCTTATCTGGAGTTTATGCCCCTGGACGGCCAGTTCCGCGACAATGTCATCATCCAGATTAAGAACGGCCCCATAGACTTCCAGCCGCGTGAACCATACAGTCCGCTGTTCACTGCCATGCAGAAGACGTCGATGATGGTGGAGTTCCAGATTACACAGGAGTACCTCGGTGCCGCCAATCACCTGGTCTATCTCGCTCCGATGTGGCAGGAGTTCTTTAATAGTTTGAAGTCTGCGGTAGCAAATTCTTCACTCCTAAAAGGAATGGCGGGTGTGGCCAACATAGGTGACGACACGAACTGGTGCGGCCATCACTTTGCACAGGCCAACTGGTATGCCTTCGGTCGTTTGGCGTGGAACCCGTCGCTAAAGCCAGAGGAAATTGCCCACGAGTGGCTTTACCAGACGATGTCTCACTATGTGATGGGTGTCCCCTTGGTCCCAGCGATTTCAACTTCTGAGAATTCGATAGATGGAACCCAACTAGGTAGTGCCCTCTATCCTGCAAAATATGGAAACCCCTGGGGAACCCTGATTGACATGATGATGTCCAGCCGTGAGGCTTGCGTCAATTACATGATGCCGCTCGGCCTACATCACATCTTTGCCGGCAATCACCACTACGGCCCAGAGCCCTGGTATGCACCGCGCGGACTGAGAGCCGACTGGACGCCGCCCTATTATCACAAGGCTGACAGCATCGGTCTGGGCTTCGACCGCACACTCACAGGTTCGGCCAACGTCAAGCAATATCCTGACGAACTCTGCCGCCTCTACAACGACATCAACACCTGTCCTGAGAACTTGCTTACCTGGTTCCACCACGTGCCTTGGGACCACAAGATGAAGAGCGGTCGCACCTTCTGGGACGAACTCTGTCATAAGTACGACGAGGGTGTCCACGAGGCCCGCCGTTTCTTGAAAATCTGGGATGCCATGCAGCCTTGGGTTGATGAACAGCGCTTCAATGAGGTACAGCGCAAACTGCGTATCCAGGTCCGCGACAGCGAATGGTGGCGCGATGCCTGCCTGCTCTATTTCCAGACGTTCTCTCATCGTCCCATCCCATCAGACGTGGAGCACCCTGTCCATAATCTTGATGAGATGAAGAAGTTCCGCATTCCCATCACCATATACGAAAATCCCAAGAGCGGGTATAACAAGTAATAAAGAAAATAGCAAATAGAACAAAACTAAAGACGATATGAAAAGAACCCTGACGATGTTGCTGATGGCTGCTGCGGTGATGGCAGGCCACGCACAAGACAAATTGTATGCCGATGAGTTCCCCCTCGGCGACGTAGTATTATTAGACGGTCCGCTGAAGAAAGCCCGCGACCTGAATATCCAGACGTTGTTGAAGTACGACTGCGACCGTCTGCTGGCGCCTTATTTCAAAGAGGCTGGTCTGACGCCGAAGGCCAAGACCTATCCCAACTGGGACGGACTCGACGGACATGTAGGCGGTCACTATCTGACAGCGATGGCCATCAATGCCGCCACAGGCGATGCCGAGTGCCGTCGGCGCATGGAGTATATGATCGGTGAACTGCAGCTTTGTGCCGATGCCAACGCGAAGAACCACCCCGACTGGGGCAAGGGTTATGTGGGCGGCATGCCAAACAGTGAGCGTATCTGGAGTAACTTCAAGAAAGGCAACTTCGGCGTCTATTTCGGTTCATGGGCGCCGTTCTATAATCTTCATAAGATGTACGCGGGCCTGCGTGATGCGTGGTTGTATTGTGGCAATGAACAGGCGAAGACCTTGTTCCTCGGCTTCTGCGACTGGGCCATCGACCTCACGGCAGGTCTCTCGGATGCCCAGATGGAACAGATGTTGGGTAACGAGCACGGTGGCATGAACGAAGTGCTGGCCGATGCCTATGCCATCACCAAGGAACAGAAGTACCTCGATGTGGCCAAGCGTTTCTCGCACCGCCGGCTGCTCACGCCGATGTCGCAGCGGGTGGACAATCTCGACAATATGCACGCCAACACCCAGGTGCCGAAGGTCGTGGGCTTCGAGCGTATCGCTGAACTCAGCGGCGATGAGAGTTATCATAACGCCGCCGACTTCTTCTGGGACATCGTGACGGGTCAGCGCTCGCTGGCTTTTGGCGGCAACAGCCGTCGCGAACACTTCCCCAGCAAGGAGGCCTGCACAGACTTCATCAACGACATCGACGGTCCGGAGACCTGTAATACCAACAACATGCTGAAGCTGACGGAAGACATGCATCGTCGTAATCCTGAGGCCCGCTATGCCGACTACTACGAGTTGGCTACTTTCAACCATATCCTCTCGTCGCAGCATCCCGAACACGGCGGCTATGTCTACTTCACGCCAGCCCGTCCGCGTCACTACCGCAACTACTCGGCGCCCAACGAAGCCATGTGGTGTTGCGTAGGAACAGGTATGGAGAATCACGGCAAGTATGGTCAGTTTATCTATACCCACGTGGGCGACGCCCTCTACGTCAACCTCTTCGTCAGCTCCGAGCTGAACTGGAAGGAAAAAGGCATCTCCCTGCGCCAGGAGACCAGTTTCCCCTATGCCGAGACGTCACGTATCACCATGACACAGGGTAAGGGTAAGTTCCCCCTGTTAGTACGCTATCCCGGTTGGGTGAACCCCGGACAGTTTGAGTTGAAGGTCAACGGCCAGAAGGTGGACGTCATCAGTGGTCCGTCATCCTACGTCACCATCGACCGCCAGTGGAAGAAGGGCGACGTCATCGACATCACCTTCCCGATGCACAACAGCATCAAATACCTGCCCAACGTGCCGCAGTACATTGCCCTGATGCACGGCCCTGTCCTGCTCGCTGCCAAGACAGGTACTGAGGACCTGGCACATCTCGTCGCCGACGATAGCCGCTTCGGTCAGTACGCCAGCGGCAAGAAGCTGCCCATCAACGAGGCACCTATCCTCATCAATAATAACATCGACGCCATTGCCAACCAGCTCCAGCCCGTCGCTGGCAAACCGCTCCACTTCACTTTTGACATTGAACATGGAACATTGAAAATTGAGAATTGGCCTGCGCCGAGCAATAATGTTCAATCTTCAATGTTCAATCTTCAATTAGAACTGATTCCTTTCTTCGAGCTCCACGACGCCCGATACATGATGTACTGGCTCGCGCTCTCTGAGGACAGTTACAAGAGTTATCTCGACGGCTTGGCCAAGCAGGAGCAGGAGCGTCAGGCGCTCGAAGCCCGCACGGTGGACAAGGTACAGCCCGGCGAACAACAGCCCGAGACCGATCATAAGATGGAGACCGACCAGTCGCAGGTGGGCAATACCAACGATACCTTCTTCCGTGATGCCCGCGACGGCCATTACTTCAGCTATCTGATGCAGACCGCCGGAGAGACTGACCTCTCGCTGCGCCTGAAGTACTGGGGTGTGGGCGAGTGGAAGACCCACGAGTTCGATATCTTCGTCGATGACGTCCTGGTGCAGTCCGTCAACAATACGGGCAAGTACCGCATCTCGGAGTTCAAGTACGAGGTCTATCCCGTTCCTGCAGAGCTCCTGAAAGGCAAGACGCAGGTCCGTGTGAAGTTCGTCGCCAAGCCGCGTAAGCAGATCGGTGAGATCTATGAAGTCAGACTGATTAAGACACAACAATAATAACGACTAACAATATGATGAAACAATTCTTTTTAGGAGCCGTTGCCCTGTTTGTGATGACAGGCAGCGTGCAGGCACAGAACAAACCAGCCATCCCACGTGATGCAAAGCTGGAAGCGAAAATAGAAAAGACCCTTGCCAAGATGACGCTCGACGAGAAGATCGGACAGATGCTCGAGTTGAACCTTGATATTATGGGTAAGTATGATGCCAACCGCAAATGGCAGCTCAACGAGACGATGCTCGATACCTGTATCTCGAAGTGGAAGGTGGGCTCGATCCTCAACGCCCCAGGCACCCGTGCCGCCACCATCGAACAGTGGCAGTACTGGATTGGTCTGATTCAGGAGAAGTCGATGAAGTATCTCGGCATCCCCGATATCTACGGACTCGACCACAACCACGGCGTCACCTATACGCAGGGTGGAACGCTCTTCCCGCAGCCCATCAACCTCGCGGCATCGTTTAATACCGAGTTGGCGCGTCTGGGTGCTGAGATTACGGCCTACGAGAGCCGTGCCGCCAATTGTCCGTGGGTCTATAATCCCGTGGTCGACCTCAGCCGTGACCCGCGTTGGCCGCGTATGTGGGAGAGTTTCGGCGAGGATGCCACTGTCAATGCCCGGATGGTGGAGGCCGAGATCAAGGGTTATCAGGGCGATGACCCCAACCACATCGACCGTTTCCATGTCGGCACGAGCACGAAGCACTATTTCGCCTATGGCGCCCCCTGGACGGGTAAGGACCGTACGCCGGCCTACGTCTCGCCGCAGCTGTTGCGCGAGAAGTATTTCGAGCCCTTCAAGGCCGCTGCCCTCGCTGGCACGCTGACGATGATGGTCAACTCCGCCTCGATCAACGGTGTACCCGTGCATGCCTCGTATGAGTATCTGACGAAGTGGTTGAAGGACGACCTACAGTGGGACGGTATGCTCGTCACCGACTGGGCCGACATCAACAACCTCTTCACCCGTGAACATGTGGCGAAGGACAAGAAGGACGCCATCCGCATCGCCATCAATGCCGGTATCGACATGTCGATGGACCCCTATAGCGTGGACTTCTGTATCCTGCTGAAGGAACTGGTCAACGAGGGTGCCGTGAAGATGGAACGTATCGATGATGCCGTGCGCCGTATCCTTCGTGTAAAATACCGCCTCGGTCTCTTCGAGACGCCCAACACAGGTGGCAAGGGCTATGAGAAGTTCGGCTCTGCTGAGTTCGCAGCCGCCTCGCTCCAGGCTGCCGAAGAGTCCATCGTCCTCCTGAAGAACGCAGAGGGTATCCTGCCGTTGGCCAAAGGCGGAAAAATCCTCCTCACTGGTCCTAACGCCAACCAGATGCGCTGTCTCCACGGTGGCTGGAGTTACACCTGGCAGGGCTCTGCTGCCGAAGACCTCTCCGAGAAATACAACACCATCTATGAGGCCCTCTGTCAGAAATACGGCAAGGAGAACATCATCCTCGAACAGGGCGTGACCTACAACGAGCGTGGTGCATACTTTAACGAGAACACGCCGCAGATCCAGAAGGCTGTCGATGCCGCTGCTGAGGCTGATGTCATCATCGCCTGCATCGGTGAGAATTCGTATACCGAGACGCCGGGCAACCTCTCCGACCTCTGGCTCAGCGAGAACCAGCGCAACCTCGTGAAGGCCCTCGCCAAGACGGGTAAGCCCATCGTCATGGTACTCAACGAAGGTCGTCCGCGTCTTATCGCCGACATCGAACCTCTCGCCAAGGCCGTGGTGGATATCCTGATTCCGGGCAATTACGGTGGCGATGCCCTCGCCAACCTCCTCGCCGGCGATGCCAACTTCTCGGCGAAGATGCCTTACACCTATCCGCGGGAGATCAACTCGCTGAACACCTACGACTATAAGGTCAGCGAGGAAGTGGGAACGATGGCAGGTGCCTATAACTACGACGCTAAGGTAAGTCTTCAGTGGCCTTTCGGCTACGGACTGAGCTATACCACGTATGAGTATTCGAACCTGAAGGTCGACAAGTCTTCTTTCACGGCCGATGATGTCCTGACCGTTAGCGTCGACGTGAAGAATACGGGTTCGCGTGCCGGCAAGGAGGCCGTACTGCTCTATTCCAGCGACCTCGTGGCTTCTATTGTTCCTGATAACAAGCGCCTGCGCGACTTCACGAAGATCGCCCTGGAGCCCGGTGAGACGAAGACCGTCACCTTCCGACTGCCTGCCAAGGCTCTCGCCTTCGTCGGTGCCGATGGCCGTTGGACGCTCGAAGAGGGCGACTTCATCCTGAAGGTCGGCAATCAGACCGCACCTACCGCCTGCACCAAGACCAAAATCTGGGACACCCCGAACATCTAATAGTAAAGCCCCGCCAACTGGCGGGGCTTTTC